>JAEUKU010000024.1 GCA_016794075.1 Rhodospirillaceae bacterium | reverse complement strand
GTGCCGTCCATCGGCCGCTCGGTCAGCGTGACCACCGGGCAGGCGGCGCGGATGCGGGCGTGCATGTCCTTCACCGGCATCTCGTATTCGGAGAGCGGGCCGGGCTGGTAGTTGTGGCTGGACAGGCCCGCCTGGACCCGCTCGCACAGCTCCTTGTCCTCGTGCCCGATCTGCGCGTTGATGCGGTTGGCGAGATACTGCATCACCTTCGCCTCGCGCCGCGCATCGGGACGCACGAAAAGCGGCGTGCGGATGACGCATTTGGTCGGGCCTTTGGGCAGGATCTGGAAAATATCCATGCTGTCGGGGAAGACGTCGAAGCCGATATTGACCGGCATGAAGCCGAAGACCCAGGTGCTGCGCGCTTCCGCCGGCATGTAGTCGAAAGCGCGGGCGCTGAGGCGCTGATAGGCGCGCTCCGACCACACATGCGATTCGCGTTCGCGGATCACGCTCTTTGAGAAGGACACGCCGTGCCGGTTGATGGTGCAGGCGAGGTCGTTGTCCATCAACCGGTGCAGGCCCGGATGGCCGAACGGCACATGGTAGTTGTCGAGGTAGTTGTCGAGTGCGACCTTCCAGTTGCAGCCCCATTCCTCGGAGACCAGCATGCTGCCGTCGACCTGCGCCGGCGCCGGCACCATTTCCTCGATCCGGTACGGCGCCAGTTCGTTCGCCAGGTCGCCCCATTGCTCGGCGATCGACGGACCGGTGCCGGCGATACGGACGAAGACGAGACCGCAGAACACCTCGATCTCCAGCTCCTTCAGGCCGAGCTTGCTCTTGTCGATCCCGGGAAAGGTCTTCTCCGACGGCACCGCGGCCAAGCGCCCATCCAGCTGATACGACCAGGCGTGATAGGGGCAGGTGATGCGATGCTTGCAGGTGCCTTCGCCGTCCAGCAGCTTGGCGCCGCGATGGCGGCAGGCGTTCTGGAAGGCGCGCAGCGCGCCGTCCTTGCCGCGGAGGACGATGATGCTGTCGCGCCACAAATCGAGGGTGGCGAAGTCGCCCGGCTCCTTCACCTGGTTCTGGTGGCAGACGAACTGCCAGGAGGGCAGGATCACGCGCTCATATTCCAGCTCCAGCAGCTCGGCATTCAGATAGGTCCAGGCCGGCAGCGGCTCGGTGGCGTAGATCCGCTCGGGGTGGCGAATGTCGACGAAGCTGTTCATGGTCGCAATCTCCGATCGAGGGTCCACTTGTCTCTCGCGACAAGTATCCGATTGAACTACGATATTGTTCTAGGATAATAAAATCTCATATCTTGATTGAACGATCATTTAACACGGCGGCCAGCCGAGGGTCAAGTCCGGTGCCGCCGCGGGGCGGGCCGCGCCGAAACGCGAGGTGACTCAATGGCTTGTGTCATGGCCGGATTTTGTGGGGCTTGTTAACCATTTCCCGCCAAAATCAACCCGTCGTGCCGCTATCGCCGGATCGCCCATGCCGCTGCTCCGCCTGCTCCTCCTTTGCGTCGCCCTCCTCGGCGGCGCGGTCGCGTTCGCCGGGGCGTCGGGCGCGCAGCAGACCCTGCGCCTCACCTGCAACGACTTCCCGCCGCACAAGATCGAGCAGCCGGGCGCGGACGGGCAGCGTGGCTTCGACGTCGACATCATCACCGAGGCCTTCCGGCGTGCCGGCTGGTCGCTGGACATCACCTTCTTGCCGTGGAAGCGCGCGTTGGAATTCGCCACGCGCCCTGAATATGACGGGGTCTGCTCCTGCTCCCGCGCGCCGGGGCGCGAGGAGACATTGGCGTTCAGCGACGAGATTTTCGCCGTCTCCGTGGGTTTGTTTGCGCTCGACCCCGCTGCGCTGGAAGGGGTGACGAAAGTTGCGGAACTGAAGGACCGCAGCGTCGCGGTCGTCGGCGGCTACAACCTCGAAGGCGAGCTGGACGCGGCCGGCGCCAAGGTCACGGCGACGTCCACCGACAAGCGCGCGCTGGATATGCTGCTGCACGGCAACATCGATCTGATCTACGCCTACGAGCTGCCGACGCGGCATTTCATGCGCACCAGGACCCTGATCAAGGGGATTGAGTACCGCGAAATGCGGCGCAACCCCTATTATCTCTGCCTCAGCCGCCAATCGGCCAAGAGCACGCAGGCGATGGCCGATTTCAATCGCGCCCTGGCGGAAATGAAGGTCGACAGCACCATGAAGCGCATCTTGCGGCGCTACCGGATCGAGTACCCGTAATCCCGGTCTGGATCGCCTGGCCTTCCTCCGGCAGGATAGCTGCCGAGGAAGAGGATTCGACCGTGACCAAGTCCCTGCCCGAGCCCCGCGACTTCGGCTTGCCGCCCAGCCTGGCGGAGATGGAGGCCATCGCGTACCAGGAGCTGACACATATTCCCGAGGAGCTGCGCCGCCATTGCGTCGGCCTCGCGGTGCGGCTGGAGGATTTCGCGCATGACGACGTCCTCGCCGACATGGGCATCGAATCGCCCTTCGACCTGATGGGTCTTTACCAGGGCATTCCGCTGACCCGGCAGAGCACGCATGACATCCGCCACCAGCCCGACATGGTGTTCCTCTATCGACGGGCGATCCTCGATTATTGGTGCGAGGGCGCAGACGATCTGCGCGCGGTGATCCGCCATGTGCTGATCCACGAGATCGGCCATCACTTCGGTTTCTCCGACGCCGACATGCACCGCATCGAGCGTGACGGCGACCGCGATTGATCATGATCCGGCCCGGATTCACGCGCGCGCTTCGAAACATGTTCGGCGGCAGGAGGCGCCGGCGCGTGGATTTGCTGTTCAGCAAGCTGGACGCGGTCATGCCGCTCGCGGAGTTCCGCGTCGTCCTGGATGTCGGCGCGAATGTCGGCGCCATGACCGGCGGATATCTGGATCATTTCCCCCAGTCGCGGGTCTGGGCGTTCGAACCGATCGCGGCAACCTGCGCCCGGCTGCGCGCGCGGTTCGCCGGCCATCCGCGGGTGATGGTGGTTCAGGCCGCGCTGGGCGCCGAGTCCGGCCGCGCGCTCATGCGCGTGACGCGGGATTCGGTCGGCTGCTGGATCGAGGAGGGGGCGGCCCTCGACAACGATCATGAGTCCGTGGCGCTGGAGACCGGCGACGCCTTCCTGGCCGACGCGGGCCTGAGCCATGTGGATTTCCTGAAGATCGACACGGAGGGCCACGACCTCAAGGTGCTGCATGGCTTCGCCGGCGCCCTGCGGCGCAAGGCCATTCGCTTTCTGCAGGTCGAGGCGGGCATGAACGCGACCAATCGGCGCCATGTGCCGCTGCACGAGTTCCAGCAGTTCCTCGAGCCGCTCGGCTACCATATCTTCCGCATTTTCCACCAGTCGCCGGAGCTGGGCGGCCGTCGCATCCTGCGCCGCGCGGATGTGGTGTTCTGCCACGAAGGGTGACATCCTAGGCTGGGTCTTTGCCCGGCTGGCCGAGTGGCGCTAGCATCCTCCACCGAACGCCGCACCCAGGAGACCGCAGATGAAGCACACGGCCCGCACCGTCTCATCCCCAGCATCCGCCAACCGCCGCGACGTGGTCGTGGGCCTGGCGGGACTGTCCCTCGCCGCGCTCCTTGCCGACCCGGCGCGGGTCGCCAAGGCGGCGGCCGGGCTGCAGAGCGTGGTCATCAACACGCCGACCGGGCGCTCGATCTCCGCCGCGCTCGCACTGCCGGCAAAGAAGCCCGCCGGCGCGGTGATGCTGGTGCATGAATGGTGGGGCCTCAACGACCAGATCAAGTCGGTGGCGGCGGAGCTCGCCAGCCAGGGCTGGATCGCGCTGGCGATCGACCTCTATGGCGGCAAGGTGGCCGACAATCCGGCGGATGCCGAGACGCTGATGAAGGCGGTATCGCCGGAAGAGGCGCGCGAAACCATGTCGGCGTGGTTCGACTGGCTGCAGGCGCATCCCGACGGCACCGGCAAGGTCGCCACCCTCGGCTGGTGCTTCGGCGGCGGCATGGCGCTGCAGGCGGCGCTCGACCGCCCGGCCAATGGCGCCGTGGTCTATTACGGCAACGTGGCGCGCTCGGCCGAGGAGCTGCGGGCGCTGAAAGGCCCCGTGCTCGGCCAGTTCGCCAACCAGGACCAGTGGATCAACCCGCCGATGGTCGATGGCTTCGAGGCGGCGATGAAGCAGGCCGGCAAGGTGCTGGAAGTGCACCGCTACGACGCCAACCACGCCTTCGCCAATCCGACCGGGCAGAACTACGACGCCGCGGACGCGCGCAAGGCCTGGGACCAGACGGTGGCGTTCCTGAAGACGGTGCTGGGTTAGAGCGGCGCCGGGTTCCGCCGCATGGAATATCGCGCGGCGCGCATGGTCAGTTGACCGTGCTCGAGCTGCCCGGCGATTCCGGCGCTTTCGGCGTCTTGCTGCTGCCGGGATCGACTGTGGCGGGCGATGGGTCGCCCATCAATTGCTTGACGTTCGTCGTGCTCATGTCGCCTTTCCAGGTGCAGACCGTGCCGCCGGCGCCGAAGGAGCAATCGACCACCGTGCCGCTCGGCAGCGTGCAGCGGATGGTGCCTTGTCCGGGGCGCGAAACACTGCCGCCCATCTTCTCGCAGCTGGAGATGAACTGGCTGGGCGTCAGGGAGTTGAAGCTGACCCCCTTGGCGGCGGCCCGATGCGCCGTGCCGCCCGCCGCAAGAGCCAAAGCCACCGCGCCGATCGCGCTCAACTTGATCGCGTGCATGATCCACTCCATGCAGTCATGTGCCGGGTTGCAGGGTGTTCAGGTCCACGAGTATGGCAGCCAAACCCTAAATGAAGTGTGACCCCCGTCATTCCGGTGCCGCGGCGGCCCGGCTTTCACGCATTGTTGAGGGTTGGGCGGAAAATCCTCTCGCGCCGGTCCGAAGCCGGGCTCACGACCGCGTGACGTCCAGGAAGGCCGGCCCGAACTGCGCCAGCTTGCGCGCGCCCACGCCGCTGATCTCGGCCATCTCGTCGAGCGAGCCGGGCCGGCGGCGCGCCATTTCGATCAGCGTCGCATCGGGGAAGACGACATAGGCGGGCACCTGCCGCTCGCGCGCCAAGCGCAGGCGCAATTCCTTGAGCCGCGACAGCAAAGCGTGGTCGACTTCCGGCAAATCGGCCTGCGCCGCTGCCGCGCGGCGCGACGCGCGCGCCGATTTCTTGCCCGGCTCGCGGAAGGCGAAGCCGGCCTCGCCCTTGAGGATGGCGCGGCCGCGCTCGGTGATCTCCAGGCAGCCGTATTTCGCCACGTTAATGGCGATCTGCCCGCCCGCCACCGCCTGGCGCACCACGGATTGCCAGTAGCTCTTGGGGAAATCCTTGCCCACGCCATAGGTCGGCAGGTTTTCGTGGCCGCGGGCGCGGATCTTCTCGGTGTCGGCGCCGAGCAGCACGTCGATGACATGCCCGGCGCCGAACACCTGGCCGGTGCGGTGGATGGCGGAGAGCAGCATCTGCGCCTGGCGCGTCGCGTCGACGGTGACCGGCGGGCTCAGGCAATTGTCGCAATTGCCGCAGGCTTGAGTCTCCTCGTCGAAATAGCCGAGCAGGGCCACGCGGCGGCATTGCGTCGCCTCGCAATAGGAGATGAGGCTGTCCAGCCGCTTGCGCTCGCGCAGCTTGTGCGCCTCGTCGGTGCCATCCTCCTCGATGAACATGCGGCGCATGCGCATGTCGTCGAGGCCGTAGAGCAGCAAAGTCTCGGCGGGCAGGCCGTCGCGCCCGGCGCGGCCGATCTCCTGGTAATAGGCCTCCATCGAGCTCGGCAGGTTCAAATGGCAGACATAACGGATGTCCGGCTTATCGATGCCCATGCCGAAGGCGATGGTCGCCACCATCACCACCGCCTCCTCGCTCATGAAGCGGTCCTGGTTGCGCTTGCGCAGCTCCGCCTCCTGCCCCGCATGATAGGGGATGGCGTTGAAGCCGTGCTCCTTCAGGAAATCCGCCACCTCGTCGGTGAACTTGCGCGACAGGCAATAGACGATGCCGGCCTGGCCCTTCTTGTCGGCGAGGAAGGCCAGCAACTGCTTCGACCAATGCGTCTTCTGCGCGACGGCGAGGCGCAGGTTCGGCCGGTCGAAGCCGTGCAGGATGATGCGGCCATTCCCCTTGAACAGCTTGGCGGCGATGTCGGCGCGCGTCGCCTTGTCGGCGGTAGCCGTGAAGGCGGCGACGCGGGCACCGGGGAACAATTGCTGCAGCCGCGTGAGCTGTTCGTATTCGGGCCGGAAGCTCGGACCCCATTTGGAGATGCAATGCGCCTCGTCGATGACGAACAGCGCGGGGTCGAGCCGGTCGATGGCGGCCAGCATGTTGTCCAGCATCAGCCGCTCGGGCGAGAGATAGAGCAGCTTCGTCTGGCCCGACGTCACCTTGCGCCACTCGGCGATCTGGGTCTCGCGCGACTGTCCCGAATGGATCGCCGCCGCCTCGACGCCATCGGCGCGCAGCCCGGCGACCTGGTCGTCCATCAGGGCGGTGAGCGGCGACACAACGATGGTCGGCCGCTCGAAGATCAGCGCCGGGATCTGGTAGCACAGCGACTTGCCTGAGCCGGTCGGCATCACCGCCAGGACATTCTCGCCCTTCAGGATGAGATCGACGATCTCCTCCTGCCCGGGGCGGAAGGCGGTGTAGCCGAAGACGTCGTGGAGGATTTGGGCGGGGGTGGACATGGCGCGCAATCTAGCCGATCTGTGCCATGGCGGTCATTCAGTTCGGATCGGTCGCGTTCTCGATCACTGATCCCGCAGGGTGAAGGCCATCTGGCGCCCGTCATCGAGGCTGGCCACCACCTTGATGTTCGCGGTGTCCGTCATGTCGTAGGTGAGTGGGCCGGATGCGCCGTTGCTGCAGCTCATCTGGCCGCTGCCGGTGCCGCCGCTCGCTGGCTCGAAGGTGTAGGCGCAAGGGGAGAAACGGTGGGCGATGTTATCGGCATAGGCGACATAGGGTCTCTCGCTCCCGGCGCAAGTCAGCGTGGTGGCGACGGTCTGAGAATCGCCGAAGGCGCGGATCTGGCCGTTGCAGGCGGCGGTGGAGGACGCTGTCTGCGCCTCAATGCTGCTACCCGTGTCTGATGAGAAGGAGCAGCCGCCAAGGACAATCGCGACCGCGCCCATGAGCGACGCAATGCTGAACATCCGGGCCATCATCATCTCCCCGCTATGAGGCGCAGCGACCGTCCGCGCCGCTGAAATCTAATGCGCCGCGACCCATTTGCGCGCGGCATGGCGGCCGCGCGGCCCCGCATCTTCCTCGAACAGCGCCGCGAGCTGTTCCAGCACAGTGCCGCCGAGCTGCTCGGCGTCGACGATGGTGACGGCGCGGCGGTAATACCGCGTCACGTCATGGCCGATGCCGATGGCGAGCAGCTCGATGTTCGAGCGGGTCTCGATCCAGTCGATGACCTCGCGCAGATGCTGCTCGAGGTAATTGCCCGGATTGACCGAGAGGGTCGAATCGTCGACCGGGGCGCCGTCGGAGATGACCATGAGAATCCGGCGCTGCTCGCTGCGCTGGATCAGGCGGTTATGCGCCCACAGCAGCGCCTCGCCGTCGATGTTCTCCTTGAGGATGCCCTCGCGCAGCATCAGGCCGAGATTCTTGCGCGCCCGGCGCCAGGGGGCGTCGGCCGGCTTGTAGACGATATGGCGCAGATCGTTGAGGCGGCCGGGATTGCTCGGCTTGCCGGCATTGATCCAGGCCTCGCGCGACTGGCCGCCCTTCCACATCCGCGTGGTGAAGCCGAGGATCTCCACCTTCACGCCGCAGCGTTCGAGCGTGCGGGCCAGGATGTCGCCGGTCA
>JAEUKU010000171.1 GCA_016794075.1 Rhodospirillaceae bacterium | reverse complement strand
ATGCGTCCAATGCAGCCTTTCGCCCGGGAGCAGGGCCGAGAGCAGCACGATCAACAGCGGCCACAGATAGGCGATCAGGCTGGCCTCGACCGGCGGGGCGTTGTCGAGCGCGGTGAAATAGAGCGCGTGATAGCCGAACAGGCCGACGATCCCCAGCATCCACACCGCCGGCGGCTGGCGGAACAGGCGGCGGAAGGAAGCCGCATCGCGCCGCGCCAGATAGATCCAGCGCAGCAGCGACACCGCGAAGGCGATGCCGAAGGTGAGGCTGAGCAGCAGGAAGGGTGGCACCTGGCCCGTCGCGGTGGTGAACAGCGCCAGGGTCGCCCACAGCAGAACGGCGATGAAGCCGATCAGCGTGGCGCGCAGGCGGTCTTGACCGAGGGTTGCGGCGGCGGGAGACGACATGGGCCGCGTGCCTCGCACGAGCCCCAATCGCTTGTCAAGCGTAGCGCATATAGGGCGACAGGTAGAGGATCAGCAGCCAGTTGCCGAGCACGATCGTGCCGATCATGAAGAACAGCAGGATATAACGGTGCACATTGGCCTCGCGCGGCGGGGTATAGCCGCGCACCTCGCGCAGGATATTGGAGAAGCGGTCGGAGATCATGTGAAGCTTGCCGCGCTCCGCCTGCTGCCAGAACTGGTAGATGGCGAGGGAATAGATGCTGCCGCCGCTGACCATCAGGCTGACGATGATGTTGGCCTTGGTGAAGAAGCCGTAGCGCGGGCCGAAGGTGCCGAGGATGCCAAGCACCACGAAGATCAGCAGCGCCCCGCCGGTGGTATGCCATTGCTGTAACTTCGCGAAGCGCACCGAGGTGGCACATTCGTGGTACAGCATCAGCATTTCGGCATGGGTGCGCTCGTCCAGCTCGCTCGCCACCACGGGCGTCGGCTGGCCGGCTTCGGCGCTTTCCTTGGGTTCCGGCTCCTTGGCCATGCGGGCCCTCCTTCGCCGCACATGGTTGACGGATTAGGTTAATTCCAGCTTAAGGGCCTGCGGAAAACGCCCCGGCGGATGCACAAGCCTCTGATTTTTCGTGCTTATCGCCCGAAGGCGGGGCGGGATCAGCCCTTCGGCCCCTTCGCCGCCTCGATCAGCTTCTCGTCGGGCTCGACCCGATAGGCCTGGACCACGCGGTTGGTCTCGTTCGCCATGCCGACCACGGCAATGAGCTCGTGCAGCATGGAATCGGTCATGCCCGCCTTGCGCGCTGCGGCGGTGTGCGAGACGGTGCAATAGTCGCAGCCATTGGAGATCGAGACCGCGAGATAGAGCATCTCCTTGGTCCTGGAATCGAGCGCGCCCGGCGCCATGATCTGCTTCAAACTTTCCCAGGTGCGCCTCAGGCTCTCCGGGTGGTTGGCCAGCGCCTTCCAGAAATTGTTGATCCAGTCGACCTTGCGGGTCGCCTTGATGTCCTCATAGACGGCGCGGACCTCCGCGCTCGCCGCCGCTTCCTCGACGAAAGGATAGAGAGCCATGCTTGCCTCGATAAAGGTTGAGCGGCCCGCTCAATACATATGCTGGCCGCCATTGATGGACAGCGTCGAGCCGGTGATGAAGCCGGCATCGTCCGCCACCAGGAACAGGACGCCGCGTGCGATCTCCTCGGCCCTCCCTAAGCGGCCGACCGGGATCTTGGCGACGATCTTCTCCAGCACCTGCGGCGGCACCGCGCGCACCATGTCGGTGTCGATATAGCCGGGCGCGATGGCGTTGACGGTGATGTTCTTGGCGGCCCCTTCCTGCGCCAGGGCCTTGGTGAAGCCGTGGATGCCGGATTTCGCCGCGGCGTAGTTGACCTGGCCGTATTGGCCGGCCTGGCCGTTGATCGAGCCGATATTGACGATGCGGCCGAAATTGCGTTCGCGCATGCTGTCGATGACGCAGCGGCACATGTTGAAGCAGGAACCGAGATTGGTCTGCATCACCTCGGCCCACATCTGCGGCGTCATCTTGTGCAGTGTGCCGTCACGGGTGATGCCGGCATTATTGACCACGATGTCGACCGGGCCCAGCTCGGCGGTGATCTTGGCGATCGAGTCCTTGCACTGGTCGAAATTGCCGACGTCGAACTTGTAGACCGGGATCCCGTATTTCTGCGCGAAGGCCTGCGCCGCCGCGTCGTTGCCGGCATAGTTGGCGGCGACCTTATAGCCGGCCTTCTTCAATCCGACCGAGATGGCTTCGCCGATGCCCCGGGTGCCCCCGGTGACCACTGCAACGCGCCCCATGACGTCCTCCCTGACTTCGTTGTTGTTTTGATTCTAGCGCTCGACGGTGAGCGCGATACCCATGCCGCCGCCGATGCAGAGCGTCGCCAGACCTTTCTTCGCGCTGCGCTTCTGCATCTCGTGCAGCAGCGTCACCAGGATGCGCGCGCCGGAAGCGCCGATCGGATGGCCGAGGGCGATGGCGCCGCCATTGACGTTCACCTTCGCCGGGTCGAAGCCGAGATCCTTGTTGACCGCGCAGGCCTGGGCGGCGAAGGCCTCGTTGGCCTCGATGAGGTCGAGGTCCTCGGCCTTCCACCCGGCCTTCGCCAGGGCCTTGCGGCTGGCCGGGATCGGGCCGGAGCCCATGACCGCCGGATCGACGCCGGCGGTGGCCCAGGAGGCGATGCGCGCCAGCGGCTTCAGCCCGCGCTTGGCCGCGTTCTCCGCGCTCATCAGGATCAGTGCCGCCCCGCCGTCATTGATGCCCGAGGCATTGCCGGCGGTGATGGTGCCATCCTTCTTGAAGGCCGGGCGCAGCTTCGCAAGCGTGTCGAGGCTGGTGCCGTGCTTCGGATATTCGTCGTCGGCGACGACCACATCGCCCTTGCGGCCGGAAATCGTCACCGGGACGATCTCGTCCTTGAACTTGCCGGCCTTCTGCGCCGCTTCCGCCTTGTTCTGCGAAGCCAGCGCCAGCTGGTCCTGGGCGTCGCGCGTGATCTGCCACTTCTCGGCCACGTTCTCCGCCGTGATGCCCATGTGGTAGCCGTTGAAAGCATCCCACAAGCCGTCCTTGATCATGGTATCGATCATCTGCGCGTCGCCCATCTTGGTGCCGCTGCGCAGATGCATGCAGTGGGGCGACTGGCTCATGCTCTCCTGCCCGCCCGCCACCACGATCTCGGAATCGCCGTTGCGGATCGCCTGGAAGCCCAGCGCCACGCTGCGCAGGCCGGAGCCGCAGACCTGGTTGATGACATAGGCCGTGCTTTCCACCGGGATCCCCGCCGCGATCGCCGCCTGGCGCGCGGGGTTCTGCCCGGCGCCCGCCGTCAGCACATGGCCGAGGATCACCTCGCTCACCTCCTTCGGCTCGAGCTTGGCCCGCTTCAGCGCCTCGACGATGGCGATCTTGCCCAATTCATGCGCGGGCAGCGAAGCGAGGGCGCCGTTGAAGGCGCCGATCGGCGTGCGGGCAGCGGCGACGATGACGACATCGGTCATGGAAAACTCCTCCCGTTGGTTGGCGCGGCCTCACCTGGGCTTCTCTGAAATTCCGGGGCCACGCGGAATTTGTGCGCTGCAAAAACACTACGGCCCGCAGCCCGGCCGCGCAAGCACTGCTCCTCAAGATGCGGCGACTTGCCGCCGAATCCAAGCCTCGAGCGGATCCCAGACCTTCGCCCGCGCGCCGCCACCCACCATCATGCCGATATGACCGGCCGCCGGGGCTTGCGTCTCGCCGCGGCGCAGGCGTTGCGCCAGGCCCAGCGCGCTCCTCGGTGGAACGATCCGATCGCCGGCCGGCACCATCGCCAGGGCCGGGAGGTCGAGCGCCTCGGGTGTCATCGGCCTGCCGTCGATCTGCCACTGGCCGCGCCCGGGCGTATTGGCGCCGTACCAGTCGCCGAGGCATTCCCGCGCCACCGGGGCGGCCAGCCCCACCCCGTCATTCAGCCAATCCTCGAGGGCCACGAATTTCGCCGCGGATTCGCTCTCCGGCGGCAGGGTTCCGAAGCGGCGGAACTTGGCCAGGATGGAGAGCGGATCGAGGGCGGCGAAGAAGCTCTGCAGCAGATCGACCGGCATCTCGCCCAGCAGCTGGAACAGCGGGTCGAGCTGCCGGCCCATCGCCCCGATCAGCTGGGCCTGAATGCCGGCTTCGGCATGGAAGTCCCAGGGCGTCGCCAGGCAGACGAGGCCGGCGAGATCGCTCTGACGGCGCAGTGCCAGGGCCAGCGCCAGCATCCCACCCATGCAATAGCCGAGCACGAGGATCGGCCCGCCGGGCTCACGGCGCACGGCGTCCAGCGCACCTTCCAGGCGGCCGGCGATGTAGTGGGTGAGGTCGAAGCCCTGCTCCTGCGGACCCGGCGCGTCCCAATCGACGACGAAGGGCGCCATGCCGCGCCCTGCCAGGTCGGCGAGGAAGGAGCTGTCGGGGCTCAGGTCGAGGATGTAGTAGCGGTTGATCAAGGACGGGATGACCAGCACGCGCGGCGCGGCGGCGTCGATCGTGGCACGATAGTCGCGCAAGACCGTCGTGCCCTCGCGCCAGAGCACCGGGCGTTCCTGCATCGCGCGCCGATAGGGATGGTGGTGGTAGGTCGCGACGCCGTCGAGAAAGCCCTCCAGCCTTCTGTGCCCTTCGGCGGTCAGCGCCGCCAGCAGCGCGCCTTCGTCAGCCGCCTGCAGGTCCGCGCTTAGGCTTGCGAGGCCGCGCTGCAGCGGGCCCTGGTTCGGCGGGTTTTCCGCCGGGCTCCGCTCCGCCGCCGCGCTCGAGCCTTGCCAGGCGGCCTTCAAGCTCGGCCAGGCGAGCGCGGAGTTGCCCCACATCGCCAGCGCCAGGGCCAGATGCTGCGGCAGCGGCCGCGGGCCCAGGCGCCGCGGCACCTGGCCATCCGAACGGGAATGGGGTCGCGGATTGGCCAAGACCGGCACCTCCCTCAGCGGCGCCCGGCATGGGGATGCCGGCGCCGAACGCTTGCATCGGATTGCCGGGCAACCATGGGAAAGGCGCCACGGCGGTCATCAGCTTCAGCGCCTGGGCCATCAGGGTCGGGTCCTGGGCCAGGGCCGACAGGTGATCCTGCCAGAGATCCAGCAGTTTGCGGGAAAGCTCCTGCAGCCGCGCCTGCTGCTCGGCGTCGAAAATCGGCTGCGATTCCGGCTGCTTGAGGCCGGGCTGGGATGGGTCGGCGGCCATGCAAATCCTGCTTTCCGCGCAAACTATACGTGGCTCTTCCTTACTTTCGCAATGCAGCTATTGCATTGCCAAATAGGGGGTTGGACCTGCTATGCTGCAATGCATACAGGGTTTAAGGGACGTCCCCGCATGACCAATGGGCAAGACAACGGCAAGCCGGCGGTGCGGATTAAGAAATACGCCAACCGCCGGCTCTACAACACCGCGACCAGCTCCTATGTGACGCTGGACTACCTGGCGCAGATGGTGCGCGAGGGCCAGGACTTCACCGTCGAGGACGCCAAGACCGGCGAGGACATCACCCGCTCCGTCCTGACCCAGATCATCGTCGAAGAGGAAGCCAAGGGGCAGACCATGCTGCCCATCAACTTCCTGCGCCAGTTGATCAGCCTCTATGGCGACAACCTGCAATTCCTGGTGCCGCGCTATCTCGAGCAGAGCATGGAAGCCTTCGGCAAGAACCAGGAGCAGATGCGCCAATACATGAAGGAGAGCTTCGGCGGCATGTTCCCCTTCGACCGCTTCCAGGAGATGTCGAAGCAGAACATCGCCTTCTTCGAGCAGGCCATGCGCATGTGGTCGCCGTTCCGTGCCGGTCAGCCGGGGGGCCAGCCGGGCGCGGCGCCTGAAGCGCCGGCGGCCGCCAGGCCGGAAGCCAAGAGCAACGAGCTCGACGACCTCAAGTCGCAGATGCAGGCACTGCAGAAGCAGCTCGAGACACTCGCCCAGTCGAGCAAGAAAAGCGACAAGCCAGAATAGCCGCGGCGGGATTTTTCCGCGATCCGGTGCTCGACCGTCAAGCCTTGGCCGGGTTCATGCCGCCCGCCGTGGCAACCGGCTGCTCGCGATCCTTGTTCAGGGTGCGCTCGAACCAGTTCAGGATCCGCGTCAGGACGAAGACCAGCAGCACGTAGATGATGGCGCCGCCGACCAGCGGCTCGTAGTAGCGCAGATCCTGCTGCATGATGTAGCGCCCGGTCCCCAGCACTTCGTAGACCGTGACCAGCGAGGCGAGCGAGGTCGCCTTGAGCAGCAGTACCGTTTCGGTGCTCATCGCCGGCAGGCAGATGCGGATGGCGCGCGGCAGGGTGACGCGGCGGAAGATCAGCCAGCGCGACATGCCGAAGGCGCGCCCCGCCTCGATCTCGCCATGCGGCACCGCCAGGATGGCGCCGCGCAGGATTTCCCCGGTGTAGCCCGCCGTGTTGATGGAGAGGGCAAAGATCGCATACCAGATGCCGTCGCGCAGGAAGGGCAGGACGCGCATCAGTGGCTCGCCGCCGATGCGGATGTCGCCGAAGACCTGGCCCAGCCCGTAATAGATCAAGTAGAGCTGCACCAGCAGCGGCGTGCCGCGCATCAGCAGGATGAAGACATAGGACGGCATCCAGAGCAGGGGATTCGGATTGACGCGGGCGAGCGCCACCGGCACAGCCAGCAGGTTTCCGATCACGCCAGAGACGACGGTCAGCAGGATGGACAGGGGAATGGCCGCGATCAGCAGCGGCATGACGTGGACGGCGAGGTAACAGGGGCTGAACCGCGCCGCCTGTTCCATCTGCAGCAGCACGTCACTGAGCGCGGTGCATTGATCGACCGTCATCGGAGTGCCTCTAAGCCCGCCGCACGCCGCGATTGGCGCGCTTTTCGATTCGCGTCAGCACGACCATCGACACGATGGTCAGGCACAGGAACAGCAGGCCGGCGATCGAATAGAAGAACAGGTATTCCTTGGTCTGGGATGCCGCGGATTTCGCCGCGAATGCCATTTCGAAGGCACCCACCGCGCTCACCAGCGCGCTGTCCTTGGTGATGTTGAGCCACTGGTTGCCCATGCCGGGAACGGCGAAGCGGATCATCTGCGGAAAGACGATGCGGCGGAAGCGCAGCGGCCCGTGCATGCCGTAGGCACGCGCCGCTTCGATCTGGCCCTTCGGGATCGCCTGGATCGCGCCGCGCAAGACGTCGGTCAGATAGGCGCCATAGATGAGGCCGAGCGCGGCGACCGCGGCGGCGAAGGCGCTGACCTGAAAGTCCGCGCCGACCAAACCGATGCCGAGCAGCGCCGTCTTCATGGCGCTGCTGCCGGCGTAATAGATGAGGATGATCAGCAGCAGTTCCGGGATCGCGCGCACCAGCGTGGTGTAGAGATCGCCGATCCGGTAAAGCAGCTTGTTGCCGCTCAGCTTGGCACCGGCGCCGAGCAGGCCGAGCAGGAACCCGACGATGTACCCGCAGACCGAGATCTGCACGGTGAAGACCAGGCCGGCCAGCAGCTCGTCGCTCCAGCCGGCCGCTCCCCAGCCCAGCAGGCCGATCAGTGAGGACTCAGAACTCATCTCTCCCCTGCGGCATCCTTCGCCTCGACGTTTCTTGTTTTTCCGCGCGGTGCAGCGCGCAAGCTATAGCACGAAATGCAAGAAGCCGCCCGGGGTTTCTCCGGGCGGCTTCACTGGCTGATCCTATGACAGCGCTTAGATCGCCGGCTTCTGGATCTGGTCGCCGAGGCCCGGATAGGCCTTCAGCATCTCGTCATACTTGCCGCTCTTCACCACGTCGGCGATGCCGGCGTTGAGCTGCTCCTTCAGCGCGGTGTCCTCCTTGCGCACGCCGCCGCCGACGCCGGCGCCGAAGATCGGATCCAGCGGCCAGGCGATCTTGGTGGCGAAGTCCTTGTTGGCCTCAAGGAAAGGCGCCAGCGAGGTTGCCGATTCCGACACGTAGTCGAGACGGCCGGCGGCCAGGTCGGCCAGCGCGTTGTCGAGCGTGTCGTAGAGCTTCACCTCGGCGACCGCGCCGAAATACTTCTCGATGAAGTTGGCATGGATGGTCGAGGTCTGCACGCCGATGACCTTGCCCTTCATGCTGTCGGGCGCGTTCATGTCGATCTTGGTGGAATCGTCGGCCCGGCCGATCATGGTGTTGGCCGAGTCATAGTACATATTGGTGAAGTCGATGACCTTCTTGCGCTCGTCGGTGATCGACATCGAGGACCAGATCACGTCGATCTTCTTCTCGGTCAGCGCCGGGATGATGCCGTCCCAGGCCACTTCGACCAGCTCGCAATCCATCTTCTGGCTTTCGCACACGGCCTTCATCAGATCCATCTCGAACCCGACCCAGGTGCCGGTGGCATCCTTGGACGAGAACGGCGGATAGGGCTCCGCGGCGACGCCGAAGCGGACCTTGCCCGGCGCGACGGCGGCTTCCTGCGTCGCGGCAGGCTGCTGCGTCGTGGCCTCCGCGGCCGGCGCGGGTTCGGGAGCCGGCGCGGGCGCGGTGGTTTCGGCAACCGGCGTTTCCGGCTGTGGCGCCGGCTTGAAGACGAAGTAGCCGATGACCGCCAGCACGACGATGGCGATGATGGCAAGAATACCCTTGTTCATGGAAATTCCCCGTCAGAGTGGAATGAAACTCGCTGGCACTATATCACGGCGGGAATTACCTTGAAAAGCCTGTGGAATCAACGGGATTAAGACTTGCCAAGGAAGCCCTGCAGGCGGTCCATGGCGATATTCAGCCGCTCGTTGCTCTGGGCGTAGCACAGGCGCAAATACTGCTCGCCCCCGGCGCCGAAGGCGGTGCCCGGGGCGAGGCCGATTCCCGCCTCCTGCACCAGCCTTTTGCAGAACTCCACCGGGTCGCCCATCTCCTCGACCTTCAGCAT
>JAEUKU010000162.1 GCA_016794075.1 Rhodospirillaceae bacterium | reverse complement strand
CGCGTGGCGCGGCCCGAGTTGACGTCGATGGCGACCAGCGCCTCGGTCTGGTTGATGACGATGTAGCCGCCGGATTTCAGGTGCACCACCGGCTCATGGATCGCCGAGATCTGGCTCTCGATCTGGTAGCGCTGGAACAACGGCTGCGCCGCGTCGCGGTAGTGCTGGACCCGGCGCAGATGGCTCGGCGCCAAAGCGCGCATGAAGGCACGCGCGGCGCGATAGGCCTCGTCGCCGGCCACCACGATGTCGCCGATATCCTGGGTGTAGAGGTCGCGGATCGAGCGCTTGATCAGGCTGGCTTCCTCGTAGATGAGGGCCGGCGCCGTCGACTTCAGCGTCACCTCGCGGATCTCGTCCCACAGGCGCAGCAGGTATTCGAAGTCGCGCTTGATCTCCGGCTTGGCGCGCTCCATGCCGGCGGTGCGCACGATGACCGCCATGCCTTCCGGCGCGTCGAGATCGTCGATGATCGACTTCAGCCGCTTGCGGTCGTTGACGCTGGTGATGCGGCGCGAGATGCCGCCGCCGCGGTCGGTGTTCGGCATCAGCACGCAATAGCGGCCGGCCAGCGACAGATAGGTGGTGAGGGCGGCGCCCTTGTTGCCGCGCTCCTCCTTGGTCACCTGGACCAGCAGGATCTGCCGGCGCTTGATGACTTCCTGGATCTTGTAGCGGCGCAGGTTGCGCGCGCGGCGGCGGCGCGCCTGCTCCTCGTCCAGCTCCGGATCGTCCTGCTGGGCCGGCTCTTCGCCGCCGACCACGTCGAAGACCTCCTCGCTCGTCTGCACCTCGACCAGTTCGCCGTGGGCCGGCGGGGGCAACTCCGCCTCGGTGCCGTTGCCGGCCTCGATGACGGCGCCGGGTTCCAGATCGCCGGCGGCGGAATCCTGTTCGGCGGCGATCCCGGAGGGCGTCGCCGATTGGGCGGGCAGGGCTTCCTCGCGCGGCTCGCCGCGCAACTCGAAGCGCGGCGTCTCCAACGCCATCGGCTCCTGCTCGCTCACCGTCTGAATGTCGGTATCGCGATCCTCCGCCTGCAGCGGCGCGGCGATCGGCTCGCGCCGGTCCCAGGACTGGACGGCGGATGGCTCACCGGGCTCTTCGGAGGCGGAGACGGCGGCGCTGGCTTCGGGCCCCTGTTCGTAGTCGGGCTGCTCGTATTCCGGCAGGTCGGCCTCCGGATGGTCCGCTTCGAAATGGTCGTGACCTTCCGGGCCGGCGGACCAATCCTCCGCCGCACCGGGAGCATCCGCGTCGTCGACGGAGATCTCCGCCGCCGGCTGCGCCTCCGCCCGGCCTTCGCCGCCGCGGCCGCCGCGCGAGCGCCGGTTGCGGCCGCGCCGGTTGCGGCCGCCGCGCTCCTGCTGCGGCGCCGGTTCCTGGGCCTCCTCGGCCGCGATCTCGTCTTCCTCCTCGGCGGCGTCGCGCATCAGCGCTTCGCGGTCGGCGACCGGAATCCGGTAGTAGTCGGGATGGATTTCGCTGAACGCCAGGAAACCATGGCGGTTGCCGCCATATTCGACGAACGCCGCCTGCAGCGACGGTTCGACGCGCGTTACCTTGGCGAGATAGATGTTCCCTTTGAGCGGACGCCGGCTGGCGATCTCGACGTCAAATTCTTCCAGCTTCCTTCCATCGGCCACCGCGACCCGCGTTTCTTCCGGGTGGGTGGCATCGATCAACATGACTTTGGCCATTGTAAGCAGACTCCTCCACGCGCCAGTCGTCGGCTGCGGCTGTCGCAGGCGGCGGCGCGAAACGGGTGATTGAATTCCAGGCGTGCAACATGACTACCTGTGGCTAACGAGCCACCGCGCCTCGGCCTTTATCTCTCGATGAAAGTGCGTCGACGCGGTCGCTCCGGAATCCGCGCCACCCCCGACGGGACCGTTCCGCAAGGCGGACCGGAAATGCCGAAAGGCCGGGCACGGACCATACAACCCGGCGATGCGACTGCCTGAATTGTCTAATTGTTAAGCCTTAGAAGGGCTTAATGACAGCTAGGCGAATCTCAGCCGGGTCGGTGCAGCATACGGTCCAGGCGCGAAAGTGACAACGTCAAACCTTATGCCGGGCTTGCGCCAAAATCCGCCCTGGATGGCGCCATGGTTAAATTTTCGCGAGTCGATCTGGAAAACTGTTGATTCGCAGTGTGTTACCGGTATATATTCGATCTGAATCACCGGAGTCTCCGCTAAATGCGCGCAATCGGCTGGATTCCACGCCTTATCACGCTGCTGGTTGTGACCCTGGTCGCGGCCCTGGCGCTGGCGGCGTCCGCCTTCGCGAAACCGGCGGTGACGGATGCGCGCCTCGGCGTCGAGCCGGGGCTGACCCGGGTGGTGCTCAATCTCAGCGAGCAGCGCGGCTATCGCATCTTCACGCTGGCCGATCCCTATCGCGTGGTCATCGACCTGGACGAGGTCGAGTGGAAGATCGCCGGCGGCACCAAGCTGCAGGGCCGCGGCCTGGTGGCGGCGATGCGCTACGGCCTGTTCAAGGCCGGCACCTCGCGTATCGTGCTCGACCTGATCGAACCCTCCGAGGTCGCCAAGACCGCGTCGCTGCCGGCCGAGGCGGGCGAGCCGCCGCGCCTGCTGGTCGACCTGCGGCCGATCTCCGACGGCCAGTTCCGGGCCCAGCTCAAGACCGCGATCTTCGCCTCGAATACCCCGGCGCCGAGTCCGGCCGCCAGCGCCACTGCCACGACCCTGGCCGCCGCGCCGGTGCCGGTGGCCGGCGGCACCCAGGGCCAGGGGCCGGACCAGAGCCCGCCCGCGGGCAAGACGCTCGTGGCCAGCCAG
>JAEUKU010000106.1 GCA_016794075.1 Rhodospirillaceae bacterium | reverse complement strand
CGCCGAGGCGGATCATGACTCTGCTTACCCCCTCGCTCCCGGTTTGGCTAGAGCGGCCCGGCCGGCGGGCCTTCCACCGCCAGCAGCAGCTTGCGCAGGATCGCGGCCAGCGCCGCGCGCTCGTCGCCGTCGAGCAGGCCGGCAAGTTCGCGATGGCGCGCCATGCGCAGATCCAAGGCCCGGTCGATGACGCCACACCCCTTGGCCGTGATGGTGACGCGGCACGCCCGCCGGTCGGCATCGTCCGGCTGGCGGCGGATCATGCCTTGTGCCTCCAGCTTGTCGAGGATCGGCGTGATCGCGCCGGAGGTCAGGATCGCCGCTTGCGCCAGCTCGCCGGCGGTGAGCGGCTGCGGCTCGCGCCGGCGCAAGGCTGCCAGGACCTGGAACTGGCCGGGCTTCAGGCCCAGGCCAGCGCACAGCACCGCCAAATCACGCTCCAGATGTGCCGCCAGCCGCTCCAGGCGCAGCAGCCCGGCTTCGCGCGTCGCATTGATCCCCGGCCGGGTCCGGCGCCAATCCAGCACCAGATCGTCAATCGAATCGCCAATGTCGCCAGGGATTTGGGTCAGCTGGGTCACACTGGTTTCCTCGATTGGAATTAATCTTTTTACCAAAATATTTGATATCAAGATAAATTGCAATGGGCTGCGGCCGACCCATCCCCGCTCACAGCGTCGCGCTGCGCCGCCTGCGCCTGTCGGCCGGCGTTGGCTTGCCGCCGAGGTCGCCCGCGCGCTTGCGCAGCCGGTCGACCAGGAAGTGCTCCAGTGCCTGCACCATGTCCGTGCGGCTGCGCGCGCTGGTCATCAGGCAAATGCGCAGCACCGGCAGTTCCGGAAACCCCTCGGCCTCGGCGAGCGTGCGCATCCCCGCGGTCATGGAGCTCCTCGCCATGGCGCTCACCGCCAGGCCCGAGAGAACCGCGCCGCGGATGCCGGCCATGCTGACGGAGGTATAGGCCATGCGGAAGGCGCGCCCCTGGTCCACCAGCCGATCGATCGCCCAGCGGCGATAGGTATCGCCCGCGGGGCCGAAGGCGAGCGGCAACGGATCGCGCCGGTGCGCGTCGCCCTTCGCCGCCGTCACCCAGTGGCAGGGCTCCTGGTGCACCACCTGGCCCGTCACCGGCCCCTGCCCTTCCGTCACCAGCGCCAGGTCATAGGCGCCCTCCGCCATGTTGTGGATGATGTCGCGCGACGGCTCGCAGGTCACGGTGACCGCGGCGTTGGGGTGGACGGCGGCGAAGTCCCGCAGCACCACCGGCAGCAAGCCGAGGGCATAGTCGTCGGGAATGCCGAGCGAAATCTCATAAGGCGCCTCCGGCCGGTTGAGGGCCGCCAGCGCCGCCCGCTGCGCGTTGAGGATCTGCCGCGCGTGGCGACGGAGAATCTCGCCCTGGGGGGTGAGCGCCACCTCGTGGGCCGACCGCCGCAGCAACTCGCAACCGAGCCGCTGCTCCAGGCGGCGAATCTGCATGCTGACCGCCGATTGCGTGCGCCCCACCGCAGCGCCGGCAGCCGTGAAGCTGCGGGCGTCGGCGATCGCCAGGAAGGTGCGCAGGAGATCGGGATCCAACATCATCAACTTCCTTGATCTAACGCATATTATAAATTCGTTTCCGTGATGTAAAGCGGAGCCCTATACCGGCTGCGCGGGACGACACAACGCGCGAGACCGAAATGAGCCACATTGAAATTCGCCTGGCCGAACGGAGCGACCTTCAGGCCCTGCGCGCCTTGCAGGCAAGGTCCATTCGGGTGCTGGGCCATGGCTACTACACCGCGATCCAGATCGAGACCTTCATCAGCCGCGTCGGCACGATGGATGACTACCTGGTCGCCGACCGCACCTATCTTCTCGCCACCTGCGACGGCGAGATGGTCGGCTGCGGCGGCTGGACCACGCGGATGCCGGGCTATGCGCGCAACCTGCCCGATGCGCATCGCTACGCCAACCGCGACCGGGCAACAGTGCGCTCGGTCTTCGTCGAGCCGCTGGCGGCGCGCCGGGGTATCGGCCGACGCATCATGAACGCGGTGGAGGACAGGTTGCGGGGCGAGGGCTTCGCCACCGTGGAACTCGGCGCCACGGTGAGCGGCCATGCCTTCTACCGAACCCTCGGCTACCAGCCGCTGCGCGAGATGCGGATCGACCTTGGCGGCGGCGTGAGTTTCGCCCTCACCGTGATGAGCAAGACGCTGGCCGCGAACACCGGATCGCGCCCACCGGCCTGCGTCGCCTGACAGCCCCTTCCCCATCTGCGCCGGTTTCGGCAAGGATGAGGAATGGACGCCATCGCCATCCTCGATGTCGGCAAGACCCATGTGAAGCTGGTCCTCGTCGCCGGCGGCAAGGTCATGGAGTTGCGCCGCACCCATCTCGACGAGTGCCCCGGCCCGCCCTACCTGCAGCTGCCGGTCGAGGCGATCTGGCGCTGGGCGCTGACCGAACTGGCATCGCTGGCCAAGACCGCGCGCATCACCGACATCGTCCCGGTGGCGCATGGCGCCAGCGTGGCGGTTATCGACGCGGATGGTCTGGTCCTGCCGATGCTCGACTATCAGCAGGAGATCGGCGAGTACGACGCGGAATACGAGAAGCTCGCGCGCAATTTCGCCGAAACCCTGTCGCCGCGCTTGCCCTGCAGCCACAATCCCGGCCGCCAGCTGTTCTGGCTGCAGCGCCGCTTCCCGGCGGAATTCGCCCGCGCCACCGCCATCCTCGGCTATGCGCAATACTGGGCCTGGCGGCTCAGCGGCGTCACGGTCAGCGAGGTGACGGCGCTCGGCAACCATTCGGACCTCTGGCGACCGCGCGCGGCGGACTTCTCCGCGCTGGTCGACCGCGCCGGTTGGCGCCCTCTGTTCCCACCCATGCGCAAGGCCGACGACATCATCGGCACGCTGAAGCCGGAGATCGCCGCGGCGACCGGCCTGCCCGCCGATTGCCGCGTGCGCGCCGGCATCCATGACAGCAACGCCGCCTTCCTGCGCTGGCGGCTCAATCTGCCCGAGCCCTTCGCGGTCGTCTCCACCGGCACCTTCATCATCCCGCTCGCCGCCGGCGGCGCGGTGCCCGCGCGCGGCGAAAGCCTCGATTGCCTCGGCAATGTCGACGCGCGCGGCAATCTGATCGCCGGCGCGCGTTTCGCCGGGGGACGGGAATACGAGGCGATCAAGGGCAACGCGGCGGAAGAGCCCGGCTCGGCGGAAAATCGCCTCGCCGCTCTGCTCGCCAATCCGTGCTATGGCCTGCCCGCCTTCTCCGACCAGGGCGGCCCCTTCGCGGGCACGCGCGGGCGTTGCGTCGATGCGCAAGGCCACGACGCCATTCCCTGGCACCGCGCCACGCTCGCCGCATTGTATTGCGCGCTGATGACAGATTTGATGCTCGACCTGATCCAGGCACGCGGGCCGATCGTGGTCGAAGGCCCCTTCGCCGGGAACGAGGTCTTCGTCGCCGCGCTCGCCGCGCTCCGCCCCGCGAGCGACGTGCTGCCCAGCCTGGAAACACTTGGCACCAGCCTCGGCGCCGCATTGCTCGCCGATCCGGCGATGAAAGTCGGGATTCCTTCCCCCGCGCCGCGCCCCGCGCTCGACCTCACCCCCTACCGCGCCCGCTGGCGCACGCTGGCCGGCGCCATGCGGCTCTTCGAGACGGAGCGGGTGTTTTTCAACTAGAGCACGGCTTCGCAAAGCTCGTACGTTGCCTCGCTCTGCTCCTTCCCCCTCGCCGACGAATGTCGGCATGCGCCGACGGGAGGGGGGAAGGTTGGGATGGCGGTGACCTGCGACGCTCGGTTTCATGGTGCAGCGCGAGCTGATAGACCGAGGTCACCCCCACCTAGCTCCGCCCCCGGGTCGATAGAGCCCGGGGGTCACTGTGTTCGCTAAGCCTCCGCGTCCTCCCCCCTCAAGGGGGAGGAAAGATGGGCCATCCGGCGCGCGGACGAGTTTCGGCCGCCCCTTTTGCATCACCCGGCGTCCCTGTGCTTTAGTGCGGCGCGCGACAAGATACTTCAGGGGCGGCGATGGCGTATCTGCTGGGCATCGATGGCGGCACGGAGAGCATCCGCGCCATCGTCTTCGACCTCGATGGGCGGCCGAAGGGCTCGAAGGCCGCGCCCTACAAGACCGACTTCCCCAAACCGAGTTGGGCCGAGCAGAACCCCGAAGATTGGTGGCGATGCCTGGGCGAGGCGGTGCGCGGCGCGCTGCAGGCCGCTGGGATCTCCAGCGACCAGGTTGCGGCACTGGCCGTCGACACGACCTGCTGTTCCGTGGTCGCGCTGGATCAGAACGGCACGCCGCTGCGCCCGGCGATGATCTGGATGGATGTGCGCTCGGCCGAGGAGGCCGCGCTGGTGGCGGCCAGCGGCGATCCGGCGCTGCGCGTGAATGGCGGCGGCTCTGGCCCTGTCTCCGCCGAGTGGATGATCCCGAAATCCTTGTGGATGAAGCGGCACCAGCCGGAGCTCTTCGCCCGCGCCGCCAGGATCGGCGAATACCAGGACTACATCAATTTGCGCCTGACCGGGCGCTGGGTCGCCTCCCTCGACAACATGGCGGTGCGCTGGCACTACCAGAGCCAGCATGGCGGCAGGCCGACATCGCTGCTGGTGCGCCTCGACATTCCCGAGCTTGAGGAAAAGTGGCCGCAGGAGATCGTGCGCCCCGGCGACGTGATCGACGGCCTCACCCACGAAGCTGCCGAGCATCTCGGCCTCAAGGCCGGTACGCCGGTCGTCCAGGGCGGCGCCGACGCCTTCATCGGCGTGATCGGCCTCGGCGTCACCGAGCCGGGCGAGATGGCGCTGATCACCGGGTCCTCGCATCTGCATCTGGGCGTTGCCGCCAAGCCGGTCCACGCAGCGGGAATCTGGGGCACGTACATGGACGCGGTCTATCCCGGCAAGCCGATCATCGAAGGCGGCCAGACCTCGACCGGCTCGGTCATCGCCTGGTTCAAGCGCCATTTCGCCGAAGCCACCAGTTTCGACGCACTGAACGAACAGGCCGCCGGGATCGAGCCAGGCTGCGAAGGCCTGCTGGTGCTGGACCACTTCCAGGGCAACCGCACGCCCTATACCGACGCCCTGTCGCGCGGCGCCATCACCGGCCTGACGCTGAAGCACACGCCTGCCCACATCTACCGCGCCATCATCGAGGGCATCTGCCTCGGCACCAAGCTGATCGTCGAGAATTTCGGCAACGCCTTCGCGGCGAAGCGGATCGTCGTCTCCGGCGGCGCCGTCAACTCGCCGCTCTGGCTGCAGATCCACGCCGACACGATCGGCGCGCCCCTTGAATTGACCGAGGTTCCCGACGCGCCGGCCTTGGGCTGCGCCATCCTGGCCGCCCATGGCATCGGCCGCTTCAAGACCATCGAGGACGGCGCCAGGGCCATGGTGCGCACCTCCAAGGTGATCGAGCCGAACCCGGCCGATGCCAGACGCTACGATGCCTTCTATCCGCAATACCGCGAGCTCTACGCCGCCTTGAAGAAAGTCCGCGAGACCACATGACAGACAACCAGCTTCTCCTCGCCCTCTACCGCGACATGCGGCGCATCCGTTCGCTGGAAGAGCGCGTCAGCGAGATGTTCGTGCGCTCGGAGACCGCCGGCTCCATGCTGCATCTCTCCATCGGCGAGGAATCGGTGGCCGGCGTGTGCCGGGCCATGGAGGCGAAGGACAGCTTCACCACGCATCACCGCGGCCATGGCATCTTCGTCGCCCGCGGCGCCGAACCTTCGCGCATGCTGGCGGAGATCGCCGGCAAGGCCAACGGCTATTGCCGCGGCAAGGGCGGCTCGATGCACATCGCCGACATGGGCCTCGGCCATCTCGGCGCCAATGCCATCGTCGGCGGCGGCATCGCCCACGCGGTCGGCGCGGCGCTGGCCTACAAGCGCAAGAAGCAGAAGCGCGTCGCGGTCGCCTTCTACGGCGACGGTGCCATGCAGCAGGGCATCCTCTATGAGAGCATGAACCTCGCCGCCTTGTGGTCGCTGCCGGTGCTGTTCTGCTGCATCAACAACCAGTACGGCATGGGCACGCGCGTCGACCGCGCCACCGCCAACCTCGCCTTCGACGAGCGCGCCCGCGCCTTCGGCCTCGCCGGCGAGATTGTCGACGGCAGCGACGTCGAGCAGGTGCATGAGGCCGCCGAGCGGATGCTGGCCAATGCGCGCGACGGCAAGCCCGGCCTGCTGGTCCTCACCTGCTACCGCTTCTACGGCCATGCCCGCATGGACAAGAGCCCCTATCGCGACAGCGCGGAAGAGGAACAGGGCCGCCGGCGCGACCCGCTGCAATCCGCCCGCGACAAGCTGATCGCCCGCAAGGGCGCCGGGGCGGAGAGCCTCGACGCGCTGGATGCCGAAATCGCCGCCGAGATGGACAACGCCCTGGAACAGGCCATCGCCGAGCACCTGCCGGATATCGCCACCATGTTCGAGGACGTCTACGCCCCCGACCAGCCCAAGCCGACACCCTTGCGCGCGCGACTCAGCGCCATCCTCTCGGAGATGACGCGATGAGCGCCGTCGAGACCACCTATCGCGAGGCGCTGCGCCAGGCCCTCATCGATGCCATGGAGCAGGATCCCGACATCGTCGTGATGGGCGAGGAGGTCGGCCTCTATGGCGGCGCCTATGGCGTCACCAAGGGGATGCTGGAGATGTTCGGCCCTGAGCGCATCCTCGACACGCCGATCTCCGAGCCCGGCTTCGTCGGCGCCGCGGTGGGCGCGGCGATGAGCGGCCTGCGCCCGGTGGTCGAGCTGATGTATGTCGATTTCGTCGGCCTGGTGATGGACCAGCTCGCCAACCAGGCGGCCAAGATCCGCTACATGTTCGGCGGCCAGATCGGCGTGCCGATGGTGCTGCGCAGCCAGGGCGGCACCGGCCGCTCGGCGGCGGCACAGCACTCGCAATCGCTGGAAGCCTGGATGGCGCATATCCCCGGCCTGCGCGTCGCGATGCCCGCCACCATCAACGACGCCTATCACCTGTTGCGCCACGCTTTGACGCTGCCCGACCCCGTCGTGTTCCTCGAACACAAGGGCCTCTACACGCAGAAGGGCATGCTCGACGTGAGCAAGCCGGACGGCCCCTGGGGCAAGGCGCTGGTGCGCCGGCCCGGCAACGACGTCACCATCGTCGCCTATTCGAAGATGGTGCAGGAATCGCTGATCGCCGCCGACATGCTGGCCGCCGAGGGAATCTCCGCCGAGGTGATCGATTTGCGCACCCTCAATCCGCTGGACGACGCGACGCTGGTGCAATCGGTGCGCCGCACCCATCGCGCCATCGTCGTCACCGAGGCGCATCAGACCGGCGGCTTCTCCGCCGAACTCTCCGCCCGCCTCCACGAACTGTGCTTCGACCACCTCGAAGAACCGGTGGTGCGCGTCGCCGGCGAGGATATCCCGATCCCCGTCTCGCCGGCCCTGGAGCGCGGTTCGGTGCCCAACGCCCAGCTGATCGCCGAGACTGGATTGTGGCTGGTCAAGCGCCAGGCGCCGGGCTGGGCCGCCGAATGAGCATCGTCACTCTGCCCTTGCCGCGCCTCGGCGAGACCATGGAGGAAGGCCGCATCGTCGGCTGGCTGAAGCAGCCGGGCGATGCCTTCCGGCGCGGTGAGATCCTGCTCGAGGTCGAGACCGACAAGACGGTGGTCGAGGTGCCGGCTTTGCAGGATGGCGTGATGGTCGAGCATCTCGCCGGCGCCGACGCGATGATCCCGGTCGACGGCCCGATCGCGCGGATCGAGGTGGCCCGCGGCAAGACCGCACCGCAGCCGCGGGCGCCGGCCGCCAAGATGCCCGCCACCGCGACGCGTCCGCTGTTGGCGTCTGGGGGGCCATCGGAAATCGCCGGCATTCGCGCCAGCCCGCGCGCGCGGCGCCTGGCGCGCGACCATGCCCTGTCCCTCGATGGCGTCGCCGGCACCGGGCGCGGCGGCCGCGTCAGCGGCGAAGACGTGCTGGCGGCAATCGCCGGCGCGGCCGTGGCGCCGCCGATGCTGGTCAGGGAAAGCATTATCGAGGTCGCCACCCGCGCCGGAACCCTCGTGGTCAAGGAATGGCCCGCGCAAGGGCAACGGCGCGGCGATGCGTTCCTGATCCACGGCCTGTTCGCCGAGGCGGAATCCTTCGGGCTGCTGGCGCGCCGCCTGGCGAAGCAGGGGCTGCGCGTCCTGGCGGTCGATCTGCCTGCGCACGGCGCCAGCGACGCGATGGCCCACAGCCTCGACGAGGCCGCCGAGCTGACGGCGATGGCGCTCCGCGCCTGCGCCTTCGGGCCGGTGAAGCTGGTCGGCCATTCGCTGGGCGCCATGATCGCCACGCGCCTCGCCGCCGACCGCGAAGTCGAGGTGGAACGCCTGATGCTGCTCGCCCCCGCCGGCCTGGGGCCGGAGATCGATGCCGGTTTCATTTCCGGCATGGTCGAGGCGACCACCATCGCCGATCTTGAGCGCGAGACCGCCAAGCTCGGCGGCGGCGCCCTCTCCCGCACCTATCTCGACGGGCTGCTGGCGCAAATCGGGCAGCGCCGCGACCTGCTGCGATCGCTCACCGCCTCCGTCACCGCCGCGGGCAAGCAGCGCCATCTGATCGTTTCGGAGCTGGCGCGGGTGAAGAATCCGATCATTGCCGTCTTCGGCCTCGCCGACCCCATCATCCCCTGGCAGCACGCCGCCAACCTGCCCGCAGAGGCGGCCGTCCATTTCGTGAAGAACGCCGGCCACATGCCGCACTGGACGGCGCCCAACCTCGTGGCAGACCTCTTGCTCGGCGAGCGCTGACAGTGGCAGCCTGAGGGCCGCGCCAGGGGAATCCGCATGTACAAGATCACGCCCGAAGACCGCCAATACGTCGAAGAGTTCCGCGCCCAGCCGGTCGGGCCGCATTCGCCGGGGCTGCAGCGCATCCTCAACGCCATGCGCTCAGCACCCCAGGCCGGCAAGTATGTGCTCGTCGCCACCAAGCCGCACCGCGAATGGACCCTCGGCATCCTTTCCGGCAAGCGCGGCGAGCCGGTCCAGCTCACCAGCCACGTCTTCACCGACCTCAACGAAGCCGAGCTCTATGTCTTTCGCGCGCGCTGGAAGGCGATGACGGGCGAGGAGATCAATTGAGCAGGCTTCCAAGGATGCTCGCTGCATGCCCCCAACTCGTTGAGCTCCTTCCCCCCTTGTGGGGGAAGGTGGGAATGGGGAGTGACGCAGCACCAGGTTTTTCAGCGATCGTCACCCGGGATCGCCTCCGGCGATGCGCGCCGCTAGAGCGCGCTACCCCCCATCCGGCTGCGACTAGGCTCACTATGTTCGCCAAGTCTCCGCTGCCTTCCCCCACAAGGGGGGAAGGAGGAGAGAAATGAAGATCACCGGCTACGCCGACCGCTTCTCCGTCGCGCCCGGCGAGACCATCCGCTTCATGGTCAGCTCCGACGCGCCGCGCTATCGCGCCGACGTCGTGCGGCTCGTGCATGGCGACACCAACCCGGAAGGCCCCGGCTTCCAGGAGCGCGAAGTGAAGACCACGGTCAGCGGCGAGTATCCCGGGCGCGTGCAGAAGATCCACCCCGGTTCCGCCGCGATCGTGCCGAACGTGCCGGCGCTCAAGAGCTTCACCATCGCCGCGATGATCTGGCCGACCTTGCCGGAGCGCGGGCGACAAGTTCTGTTCGCGCGCGATTTCGTGCTCGAGATCGGCGCGGATGGCTGCCTCGCCCTCAGCTTCGGCGACGGAATGCAAGGCAAGCGCCTGCCGCTCGGCCAGCCCTTGCTGGCGCGACACTGGTACTCGGTCGGTGCCGGCTATAACGGCAATACCGGTGAGGCCTGGGTCTGGCAGCGCCAAC
This sequence comes from Rhodospirillaceae bacterium, assembly GCA_016794075.1. Classification (GTDB taxonomy): domain Bacteria; phylum Pseudomonadota; class Alphaproteobacteria; order Dongiales; family Dongiaceae; genus Dongia_A. The sequence continues at coordinate 21,036 of JAEUKU010000106.1, read as the reverse complement.
TGCTGCCCTATCCCCGTGCCGACCGCAGCGACGAGCGCCGCAGCAAGCTGCATCCGCATCCGACCAAGTCCGCCACACCGCTGTTCATGGCAGCGAATGCCAGCGCCACCCACCACTTCAACGGCAAGATCGACTCCCCGCGCCTGTTCGACCGCGCCCTCGCCCCCGACGATGCCGACCGCGCCGTGCGCGATGCGACCGAGGCGCTGCGCATGCCGGGCCTGGTTGCCGCCTGGGATTTCGCCCGCGGCATGTCCGGCACGAAGATCGAAGACCTCAGCCGCAACGCGCTGCACGGCGAGCTTGTCAACCTGCCCGCCCGCGCCATGAAGGGGTGGAACTGGGACGGCACGGCGATGGACTGGAAATCCTGCCCGGAGCAATACGGCGCGATCCATTTCCACGAAGACGACCTCTACGATGCCGGCTGGCAGGAGGATTTCCGGCTCGAAGTCCCGCAGGACCTGAAGAGCGGCATCTATGCCGCGCGCCTGCGCTCCGGAGACGACGAAGACCACATCCCCTTCTTCGTTCGGCCACCGAAGGGCAAGCGGACCGCCGACATCGCCTTCCTGGCGCCGACGGCGAGCTACATGGCCTATGCCAACGACGCCAATTCCTTCTCCTCGCCCGGCGCGCAGATGGTGGTCGGCCGCCTCGTCGTGCTGCAGCCGAACGATCTGCATCTGATGGTGCATCCGGAATATTGCGCCTCGCTCTATGATAACCACGTCGACGGCAGCGGCATCTGCTACTCCTCGCGTCTCAGGCCGATCCTGAACCTGCGGCCGAAATACGCCTCCTGGCTCGGCGCCAAGGGTTCCGGCCTCTGGCAGTTCAACGCCGATCTCCATTTGAGCGACTGGCTGGAGCGCAAGGGCTTCGAGTTCGACGTCATCACCGACGAGGATCTGCACGCGGAAGGTCTCGACCTGCTGAAAGGCTATCGCGTGGTCCTCACCGGCTCGCATCCGGAATATTATTCGACGCGGATGCTGGACGCGATGACGCGCTACACCCAGGAAGGCGGGCGCCTGATGTATCTTGGCGCCAACGGCTTCTACTGGCGCATCGGCTTCCATGAAAGCCTGCCGGGCGTCATCGAGGTGCGCCGGGCCGAGGACGGCATCCGCACCTGGGCGGCCGAGCCCGGCGAGTATTTCCAGTCCTTCACCGGCGAATATGGCGGTCTGTGGCGACGCCAGGGCCGGCCGCCCAACCTGCTGGTCGGCACTGGCTTCACCGCGCAGGGCTTCGACCTCTCATCCTATTACCGCCGCCAGCCGGGCAGCTTCGATCCGCGCGCCAAGTTCATCTTCGCGGGTGTGGGCGATGACGAGCTGATCGGCGATTTTGGCCTCGTCGGCGGCGGCGCAGCCGGATTGGAATTGGATCGCGCCGACCCGCTCCTCGGCACGCCGCCGCATGCCTTGGTGCTCGCCTCCTCCGAGAAGCACACCGACATCTACATGGTGGTCTGCGAGGAGATCCTGGTGAACACGCCGGATCTGACCGGCAGCCAGTCGCCGCTGGTGCGCGCCGACCTGGTCTTTTTCGAGACGCCGAAGGGCGGCGGCGTGTTCTCGGTCAGCTCCATCGCCTGGATGGGCTCGCTATCGCACAACAACTACGACAACAACGTCTCGCGCATCACCGAGAACGTGCTGCGGCGCTTTGTCGATCCCAAGCCCTTGTAATCCCTGAGCCCTTCCGGCGCACGTAGCCAAAGGATACGCGCGCTGGCCATCTGCGATATCCGGTGGCAATCGGCGCCCACCGGACCAACCCGGCACCGTCCACCCGACCATCCGGTCGCCAACCGCATCCACATCCACCGCCTGGGCAAGCGGCTGACCGTCATCGACCCGAAGAAATATTCCATGTCCGACGCAGTGGCGCTGATGACGGGCGCGATGGAAGCGCCGCCCATGGAGACGGTGCACTAGGCGCGCTATTCCCAGCGCGCGAAGACCGTGATCCACAGCTGCGAAAGGCGGACGAACAGGCCCGGCCGCACCTCGCCGTCATGCACCGGCCAGGCCAGCACCTTGTCGGCCAGAGGCACCGTCATGTCGCCCATCTGCCAGGGATTCTTCGCCAGCCGGCCCTGCTTCATGCCGAGCATCTTGTAGGCCCAGGCCTCGTCCGCCGAGGCTTCGTTGCGATACCAGTAAATGCTGTAGGGTTCGAAGTTCTTCAGCTTCAGGTCGGGCGGCGACTTGCGGGTGCCGGCGACCAGGAACAGGTGGCCGATCTCCCCCTCCGCGCTCGCCTCGCCTTCGCGCGGGCCGCCGCCGTCCGGGGCGCGGGCGTCGGGCAGGCGCCAGCCCGTGATGCCGCGATAGGAAAGCCCGGCGACCCAGGCCCGCGCGTCCGGCCAGGTCATCTGCCCGTCCGGACTGCGGCCCACGGTCTTCGCGTAATTGGCATCCTGCAGCCAGGTGATGTCGCGCTCGACGTCATAGAGCAGGCCGAAGCCGCGATCGATCAGCAGGGCGCCGCGATCGGCGGGCTGGCGGACGAAGAAGCGCTGCAGCCAGGGACGGAACACCAGGTCGACAAGGCCAGGCACGCAATAACCTCCTCCGCTACTCGGTCTTGGCGCCGTTCCAGGTGCCGCCGTCATCCATGGACTCGCCATGGCCCCAGCGGCCGTCGAGGCTGCTTCCGTCCTCCGCCGCGATCAGGTAGCCGTAGCCGCTCGCTCCACCCTCCAGCCATTGGTAGTAGAGCACGCGGTCCTGCACCAGCCCGACGATGCGCCCGGCACCGCCGCCGTAGTAATACTCGCCCATCACCTGGTCGCCCTGGCGGCGCAGTACCGTCTTCATCGGCAGGGATGCCGTTCCGTCGGAGAACTCGCCGACATAGGTGCCTTGGAACGGCGCGCCGGCGCCGTCATCCAATGGGCCCGACGCGGCGAGGTTCGGCAACTCGCCCGGCCGCCGCGGCGCCAGCATCTGCGGCGTCATGCTCCGCCCCTTCTGCGCGATCAACGCTTGCACGCCGGGGTCGCCGAGGATCTCCGCCACCTGGTGCAATTGCGCGGCGGTGCCGAGGATCCGCGCGCGGCTGGCGGCCACGTCGCCTTCATCCTGGGCGAAGCGGTCGGCGGAACCCTCGAGACTGCTGGCCAAGGCGTGCAGGCGCTCGGCGGTCAGCGGATGGGTGGCGTCGGCCAGGAAGCCCTGATACGCAGCTTCGCTGGCGAAATCGCCGCGCCCCTGCAGGTAGTGCGCGGCTGCCACGAAGAAGAACGCCATGCTGGTCGGCTCGGCGCCGACCCGGCGCATCATGTCGAGCGCGAATTCGTCGGCGGCGGATTCGTTGGCGCGGGCCTCGGCGCGGGTGATTCCGGGCCCGTATCCGGGATGCTCGTAGAGCGCGTGGCCCAGCTCGTGCACCAGGATGAAGAAGATCGCCTCGTCGAACAGGCGGGTCGCCGTATTGTACACACGCTGGTCATCAAGGGCGTCCGCCGGGATCTGCAGCGCGTCGAGCACCGCCGGATATGCCCCGCCCAGCGCTTCCGGCGTCCGGTATTTCAGCATGGTCACGTATTCCGACGCCGTCTCCAGGCTGTAGCCATTGGCGTTGAGCCAGGCCTGGGCGACGCAGAGATCGTCGAAGAACTTGATCGACGCCGCCGACAGCGTGACGGTCCAGGGCGGCCCGGAGGTGAAGAAGGCGAAGGGTTCCTGGCCCGGCACGCGCGATGGCACCTCGATCCTGACGCCGGTGAGCTGGCGACGCTCGGCCTCGCTCAGATACGGCAGGATGACGTTGTCGAAATTGTCGCGCAGGCCCTTCTCGTAGCGCGGGCCCCAATATTGCATCGTCTGGTCGTCGTAAAGCGTGTCGATCGCGCTCTGCTGCGCCAGGGCGGCCGGCGCGAGCGTCAGCAAGGCGACGAGGGCGATCGGCCGGAAAAGCGGGCTGCGCATGGCGCCCCTCCCTTTCCTATGGTCCGGTGTCCGCCCGGCCCTGCCAGTAGAGTTTCGCCGCCGTCGCGATCGATGGCGGCGGCGGGTTCGGCTCGTTCGCCTGCACCCAGTCGTGGAACGCGGCGACGTCGCCCCAGGCTTCCGCATCCCAGACCGAGACCAGCAGCCGTTTGCGCGCATCGCGCAACGCGTATGTCACGTTCACCCGCTCGGTCGGCTTCATGTCCGCGGGCAGGCCCGCCTCGATCCGGTTCAGCGTCGCCACGATAGCCAAGACCCGGTCGCGCTCGAAGGACTCGATCGGCGCGGCGGCCGGAGACTGCGCGGGCGCCACGCCCGACCAGCTGCGCTCCGTCGGCCCTGCATCGGCGATAGCGACCGGCGCCCGCGCCTGCGTATCGGTGAAGGTGATGCCGTACTGGAACGAGAGGCCGATGACCACGGCGCCGAACAGCGAGAAGAAGATTCCCGGCCCGACGCGCGACAGGAAGATCGAGATGCCACCTGGCAGGTTGACCTTGCCGGAGCCGCGCTCGGCATTCGGCATGTCGATGAACAGGCGATAGCCGAGATAGATCGCCAGGGCGCCGGCCAGCACCACCAGCAGCCGCTCGAACGCCCGCGTCGCGATCGTGAGGATCATTGGGTCCACGACAAGCCTCCCCCGAATGGTGGCCGCTTCGTCCCGCCCTCTCTCATCCCCGATATGTGCTGTGGTGCCGTGCCTGAGCACGCCGGCGCCTTGACCGAAGCTTGCGGCTGCGACGCAGCGCAGTCAATCCGGCTTGGCCGCCCTTGGCCGGTATCTCCACACTTTCTTCATAAACCGGGCAGAGTTTGCCGCTTGCCGCTAGTTCGTTTCGCCTAGAGCGATTTCCCCCTGCGCTTGTGGCGCATGGAACACGGCCCCGCAACCGGTTGTTAATTGCTTTGACCGCCTAATGAGGATGTTGGCAGCCGGCCACGATTGCGTAGGCGCTGCGTAACCCCGCCCTGGTGGCGGTCCGAACAGCTCCTTCTCCGGTTGCCGGAACGAACGGCGATGCGCCGCCGTCGCGCTTCCATGCGGCGCTGGAGATGAGTCATGTTCCAGTTGATGCTGACCACCTGCTTTGCCGGCATCCTGTGCTTCACGGAGACGCCGGATGTCGACTACCTCAGCGCCGAGCGCTGCCTGCAGCAGGGCGCCATCCTGTCGGGTATCACCCGCGTGTCGCTCGACCTCGCCCATCTGCCGCAGAACACCAAGATCGTCTGCGACGGCATCGACGGCAGCCGCGAAATCGTGACCTTCGACAACGGCAACCCGTCGACGCTCGACGCCGAGGACGCGCTGACCCTGCCGACCGGTCGCTGAGCCCGGTCCGCCTCTCCCGACCGCCGGGCGCGCCCCGCGCCTGACGCGCATCTCCCTCATCCAGCTCCAACAGATTGAAGATTCCTGAAGGCCGTGACAGGCTCGCGGCCCGCATGGTCGCATTTCTGGGACTCGATATCGGCACCTCCGCCGTCAAGGCCGTTCTGGTCGACGCGGCGCAGTGCGTCGTCGCCGGCGCGTCGCGCCCGCTCGCCGCGATGCAGCCGCACCCCGGCCGGTCCGAGCAGGCGCCCGAGGATTGGTGGCGCGCCGTCAACGACGCGGTCGCAGAGATCGCGCGCGCGGCGCCGGAAGCCTGGCGTGCAGTGAAGGCGATCGGCCTCTCCGGCCAGATGCACGGCCTGGTCGCCCTCGACGCGAAAGATGCCGTGATCCGGCCGGCGATCCTGTGGAATGACGCGCGGGCCGTCGCCGAGGCGGCCGCCCTCGCCGCGATCCCGGATGTCGCGCGCCTGGCCGGCGTCCGGCCCATGGCTGGATTGACGGCGCCGAAGGCGCTGTGGCTGCGGGCGCACGAGCCGGAGAATTTCGCCCGCCTCGCTTGCATCCTGCTGCCCAAGGACTACGTGCGCCTGTGCCTGACCGGCGAGCGCATGACCGATGTCAGCGACGCCGCCGGCACGCTGTGGCTCGACCAGGCGAAGCGGGATTGGTCCCCGGCGATGATCGCGGCGAGCGGGTTGCGCTTGGATCAGATGCCGGCGTTGGTCGAAAGCCCGACGCCGTGCGGCCGGATGCGCCCTGAAATCGCCCGCGCCTGGAACCTGCCCGAGCCGCCCGTGCTGGTCGGCGGCGGCGGTGACGCACCGCTCGGCGCGCTCGGCATCGGCGCGGTGGAGGACGGCGATGCCTTCATCTCGCTCGGCACCTCGGCGCAGTATTTCGTCACCCGCGATCGCTACGTGGCGGGCGGCGCCGAGGTCCTGATCCACAATTTCGCGCAAGCCCTGCCCGGGCGCTGGGCGCAGGTCGCGGCCCTGCTCAACGGCGCCTCCTGCCTCGCCTGGTTCGCCGGCGTGTTCGGCGGCGAGATCGACGCGCTGCTGCACGAAGCGGAGGCGCGCTATGCCGGCCCATCGCGCGTGCTGTTCCTGCCCTATCTGGCCGGCGAGCGCACGCCGCACAACGACCCCAACGCGCGCGGCCTGTTCGCCGGCCTCGCCCACGACACCGGCCGGATCGATTTGTTCCAGGCCGTGCTGGAAGGCATCGGCCACGCTTTGGTCGACGCGCAAGACTGCCTGCGCGCGGCCGGCGCCGATCCCGCGCGCCTCGCCGTCATTGGCGGCGGTGCCCGCAGCCGCTTCTGGGTCGGCATCCTCGCCAGCATGCTGAACAAGCCGCTCATCCTCTACGACGGCGCCGAACGCGGCCCCGCCTTCGGTGCCGCCCGCCTGGCGCGGATGGGGTTCACGGGCGAAAGGGCCGCAGAGGTGTGTACACGCCCCACCATATGCGAGGTGGTGGAGCCGCGGGCCGATCTGGCCGAGCGCTATGCGATGCGCCGACCGGCTTTTCGCGCGCTGTATCGCGAGACCACAGCAGTTTCGTCACGCCGCCCTGAGCCGGGATGACGCGCGAGAATGGACGGGCTACCCCTGCACCGTCTTCTGCGTCTGCTCGCCGAGGCCCTCGATGCCGAGCTTCATCACCTGGCCGGCCTTCAGATAGACCGGGTTCGGCTTCTGGCCCATGCCGACGCCGGGCGGCGTGCCGGTGGAGATGACGTCGCCGGGCTGCAGGCTCATGAACTGGCTGAGGTAGTGGACCAGGAACGGCACGTTGAAGATCATCGTCTTGGTTGATCCGTTCTGGTAGCGCTTGCCGTCGACCTCCAGCCACATGGCGAGGTTGTTGGGATCGGCGATCTCGTCCCTGGTGACGAGCCACGGGCCGATCGGGCCGAAGGTGTCGCAGCCCTTGCCCTTGTCCCACTGGCCGCCGCGCTCGATCTGGAACTCGCGCTCGGAGACGTCGTTGACCACGCAATAGCCGGCGACGTGCTCCATCGCCGCGCTCTCGCTCACATATTTCGCCGGCTTGCCGATGACGATACCAAGCTCGACTTCCCAATCGGTCTTCTGCGACTTGCGCGGGATCTCCACCTCGTCATTCGGTCCGATGATGGCGCTGGTCGCCTTCATGAAAATGATCGGCTCCTTCGGGATCGGCAGGTTGGATTCCGCCGCGTGGTCGGCGTAGTTGAGGCCGATGCAGACGAACTTGCCGACCTTGCCGACGCAGGGGCCGAGGCGCGGCACGCCCTGCACGATGGGGAGCTTGTCGATCTCCTGCCGCGCCAGGCGCTGCAACCCTTCCGGCAGTAGCGCATCGCCGGCGATATCGGACATCACGCCGCTCAGATCGCGGATGCGGCCCTGGCTGTCCAGGATCCCGGCACGTTCCTGCCCCTTCGGGCCGTAGCGCAGCAGCTTCAAATCCCTCTCCCTCGTTGTCCGGGCGACGCCGATGCGCGGCCCATGGCAGGGGATCGATATAGCCTCGAAAGCCGCGTCACGGCCAGATCGAATTCAGACGCCCTCCATTCCGCCATTTCGGACAATATTGTCGCACGGAACTTTCGCCGCCGTGGCGGGTTCTCCTCCCAGGCCGCCGGGCTCCAGGCCACCGCCGGCGCGACCCGTTGCCGAGCGCCTGTACGTCAGCTGAATCGAGGTGCCCGATTTGCCCAGCGCGACATTCCGCCCCCGCGGTCGCTCCCTTCGCCACCTGATCCGGACCGCGACCTTCTGGGCTGCGCTGCTCCTCATCGCGCCCGGCGCCGCGCTGGCGCAGAGCGCGGTGCCCGCCCCGGTTCCCGCGCCCGCCCCCGCCGCCGAATCCGCGCCGCAAGCGCGCGAAGACATGCGGCAGCTGCTCGAAACCCTGCGCAATCCGGAGAAGCGCGCGGCGCTCGAGCGCCAGATCGAGGGGCTGCTGGCGGTGCAGGAACAGGTCGCGCCGCCACCCGAGGAACACGGCCTCGGCGCCAGCGTGCTGGCCACCCTCTCCGCCGGGTTCCGCGAGCTCGGCGGCTTCGTTGCCGGGATGAGCGGCGCCTTCGGCGATTCCGGCCGGCTCTGGGCCTGGCTCGAACGGCAGACGATCAGTCCTGCGATGCGGGCGCTGTGGCTGGACATCTTCGCCGGCGCCGCGCTCAGCATCGGCGGCGCGCTGCTGGCCGCGTTCGCTTTGCGCTTCGCCCTCGCCCCGGCGCGCCGGCGCCTCGCCCGGCGGGCGGAAGGCGGCCTGTTTCGCCGCATCCGGTTCTCGGCCGCGCGCGTCGTGCTCGACCTCGTGCCGGCCTTCGCCTTCGCCATCGTCGCCCTTGGCGTGCTTGTCTGGGCCGCGCCGCCGGAACCGGCGCGTCTGGTCCTGCTCGCCATCCTCAACGCCGCGGTGGTCTCCATGGCGGCGCTGGCGATCGGCCGCTGGCTGTTCAGCCCGATGCTGCCGGAGCTGCGCGTCGTGCCGCTCTCGGATGCCACCGCCGTCTACCTCTACATCTGGTCGCGGCGGCTGATCCTGGTGCTGGTCTGGGGTTATGTGGTGCTGCAGGCGGCGCTGCTCCTGGGCCTGCCCTCCGCCGGCTATCTGGTGGCGCTGAAGCTGCTCGGCCTGTTGGTGACGGCGCTGCTGGTGGTCCTGATCCTGCAGAATCGCGAAACCGTGGCACGGCATATCCGCGGCCGCCCCGCTGCCGTAGTGGACGAACGGCGCGGGCGCCGCATCATTCTGCCGGGGCCGCTGCGCAACCGGCTGGCCGAGATCTGGCATGTCCTGGCGCTCATCTATGTGGTCGGCGTCTATGCCGTCTGGGCGCTCGAGATTTCCGGCGGCTTCCTCTATCTCATGCGCGCGACCGCCCTCTCCCTGCTGGTGATCGCTTTGGTCGCTGCCGGCGAAATCTGGGTGCCGCGCCTGTTCGACCGCCTCTCCGGCATCGACGCGGCGCTGCGACAGCACTACCCCTTCGTCGCCGATCGCGCCAACCGCTATCTGCCGGTGCTCCGCCGCGTCGCCGTCTATGCCTTCCGCGTGGCAGCACTGCTCATCATTCTCGCCGCCTGGCAGGTCGACGTCGCCGGGATGCTGTTCGGCGAGACCGGGAGGACGATCCTCAGCCGGTTGGCGGATATCGCCATCGTGCTGGTACTGGCATTGGTGGCCTGGGAAATCTCCAGCGGCCTCATCACCGCGCATCTGAACCGCCGCGACGCCAGCGGCATCGCCGTCATCCGCTCGGCGCGGGTGCGCACGCTGCTGCCGCTGATCCGCAACGCGCTGCTGATCCTCATCAGCGTGATGGCGACGCTGGTGGTGCTGTCGGAGATCGGCGTCGATATCGCGCCGCTGCTGGCCGGCGCCGGCGTGGTCGGCCTCGCCATCGGCTTCGGCGCGCAATCGCTGGTGAAGGACGTCATCACCGGCGCCTTCTTCATGGTCGAAGGCACCATGAACATCGGCGACGTGGTCGACATCAACGGCAAGGGCGGGCTGGTCGAGGGCATGACCGTGCGCTCGATCCGGCTGCGCGACTACAACGGCGCGGTGCACACGATCAATTTCGGCTCGGTCGGCACCGTCACCAACATGACGCGCGATTTCTCCTATTTCCTGTTCGATACCAAGGTGGCGCTACGCTACGACGTCGACGCGGTCATCGACGTGCTGCGCCGCACCGACGAGGAGATGCGGGCGGATGCCCGCTACGCGCACGACATCCTCGCGCCGCTGGAGATCGCCGGCGTCGAGGCCTTCGGCGACACCACCTTCATCATCCGCTCCCGGCTGAAGACCCGGCCGATCCGGCAATGGGACCTCGGCCGCGCGTTCCTGCGCCGCCTGAAGCGCAACATGGCGGCAGCCGACATTGAGATGGCGGTGCCCGCTTTGCCGGCCCATGTCACCTTCACCGGAAGGCCGCACGGGAACGGCCATGCGGCGGCGAGCACGGTCGTCCGCCAAGCGCCCGACCAGGACGATGCCGAGGATCAGGCGCAGGCGGAGGATCGTCCTGGCCGCGTTTCGTCGCCCTGAGACCAAAGTGCGCCGCCGCAGCGTCGTATCGGGACAATTGAGCGATTGCGGCCGGCCGCCCGATTGCGGTAGCTCTTCCGGCGACCCTTCTTTCGATCCGCAGCGCGCCCCATGAACGCCACCACCACGAACGCGGAGCTGGACAGCGGCACCGCCTGGCGGCGGCTGGCGGCCGCCCTGGCGCTCGCCACCATCGGCGGCGTCGGGCTGTGGTCCGCCGTCGTCGTGCTGCCCACCATCGAGGCGGAGTTCGGCGTCGACCGGGCCGGCGCCTCCATCCCCTATACCGCCACCATGATCGCCTTCGCCCTCGGCGGCGCCTTCATGGGGCGGCTGGCCGACCGCTTCGGCATCATGATCCCGCTGCTGATCGGCGGGGCGATACTGGGCATCGGCTATTTCGTCGCCGCCGCCGCGCCCTCCTATTGGACCTTCGTGGCGGCGCAGGCGATTCTGATCGGCGGCCTCGGCGCCGCCTCCACCTTCTCGCCTCTGGTCGCCGACATCTCGCACTGGTTCGTGCGCCGGCGCGGCATCGCCGTCGCCATCGTGGCCAGCGGCAACTACCTCGCCGGCACCATCTGGCCGCCGATCCTGCAGCATGCCATCGAGACCATCGGCTGGCGGCAATCCTTCATGGGGCTCGGCGTGTTCTGCATCGTCACCATGGTGCCGATCGCTTTCTTCCTGCGCCACAAGTCGCCGGTCGACCATGCGCCGGCGACGACCAGCGGCGCCCATGCCGCAGTCACCTCGCTGCCCGCGCCCGCGCCGGTGCTGCAGGCGCTGCTGGTGCTGGCGGGAATCGCCTGCTGCGTCGCCATGTCGATGCCGCAGGTGCACCTGATCGCCTATTGCGCCGATCTCGGCTACGGCCCGGCGCGCGGAGCGGAGATGCTCTCCCTCCTGCTCGGCCTCGGCGTGGTCAGCCGGCTGGCCTCCGGCCTCATCGCGGACCGAATCGGCGGCATCGGCACGCTGATCCTGGGCTCCATGCTGCAGTGCCTTGCCTTGCTGCTCTATCTGCCATTCGACGGCCTCGTCTCGCTCTACGTGATCTCCGGCCTGTTCGGCCTGTCGCAAGGCGGTATCGTGCCGAGCTACGCACTCGTCATCCGCCAGTATTTCCCCGCGCGCGAAGCCGGCGGCCGCATCGGCCTGGTGCTGATGGCGACGGTGCTTGGCATGGCGCTGGGCGGCTGGATGTCGGGCGAGATCTACGACCTTACCGGCTCCTACCAGGCGGCGTTCCTGAACGGCATCGCCTGGAACCTGCTCAACATGGGCATCGCGCTCTGGCTGCTGCTGAGCCGGCGACGCTCCGGGCTCCGGCCCGCCTAGCGCCTATTCGGCCGCCTGCTGCAGATCGGCGAGAATCTCCTGGCGCCGGCCGGCATCGGCATCCTCGCGCCCCGGCCGCGGTGCCGCGTCCAGTGCCTTGTTCAGATATTCCCTGGCCTTCTCCTTCTCGCCCTGGTCGAGCAGGAAGTCGGCATAAAAATAGTTCTCGTCAATGCCGGCCGGGTTCAGCGCCAGCCCCCGCTCCAGATATTGCTGTGCCTTCTCGTCGTTGCCGAAACCGATCGGCCAGCCCGGCACCTTGTAGTAGAGCGCGCCGAGCGAGGTGTAGATGCCGCCACCCAGCGCCTTGTCGTCGATCTTCGCCGCTTCAAGCAGCAGGTCACGCGCCTTCTCCGCGCTGTCCATGGCGCCGAAGCCGCCTTGCACGCCGGCATAGGAGCTGAGGATGATCGCCTCCCAGGCCAGGATCGGCGCCTGATCCGGATTGGCCTTCGTCGCGGTTGCGGCCTTTGCCGCCAGCGCCTCGAAGGCCTTTTCCCGCTGCTTCTCCGGCGTCTGGTAGTTGGCTTGCGCCCAGCCATGCGCCAGTTCGGTCACCGTTGCCTCGACATCGGTCGCCGCCAACGCCGGCGTGGCGAAGGCAAGCGCCACGACACTCGCCATCGCGGCGCGCAATCTCAATCCACTCATGATGGTCTCCTCTCTCCGGCGGATGTCAGGCCGCCGGCTTCACGATTTCGCGAATTCTGCGCGTGGTCCTGACCAGGCCACGATCCACCAGCTTCGGCCACAGGGCGTTCAGCCGGACGAAGACCCGCTCGGCGCGCCCGATCACCAGCTCGGCGCGGCGGCTTTCGATCGCGGCGACGATCTGGCGCGCCACGTCCGCCGGCTCGTCCATCGCCATCCCTGTCGCCAGCGCCATGTCATTGACCGCCGGCGAATTGAGCGCGGTCTTGGTGTAGCGCGGCGCCACATAGGTGACCGCGACGCCGCTGCCGTCGAGCTCGCGGCGCAAGGCCTCGGAGAAGCCGCGCAAGGCGAACTTGCCGGAGGAATAGGCGGAGAACCCGGCGAAGCCGATGCTGCCGAAGATCGATCCGATATTGACGATCTGGCCCCGCTTGCGCGCGATCATCTCCGGCACCACGGCGCGGGTCAGCAGGACCGGCGCCATCAGGTTGGTGGCGAAGACCCGCTGGATCTCCCTTGGCGCCAGATCCTCCAGATGCCCGAAGCCGTTCACCGCGGCGTTGTTGACGAGAATGTCGATCGGTCCGTGCCGGCGGCGCGCCTCCGCCGCGATGAGGGCGGCGGAATCCGGATCACCGAGGTCGGCGGAGATCGCCGTCGCCGAATAGGCAAAGCCCGCCAGCGCATCCACCAGGCGCTGAAGCCTGGCCGCATCGCGGGCGACGAAGCTGAGCCGCGTATCGGGCCGCGCCAGGAGCCGCGCCAGCGCGCCGCCGATGCCGCCGGTGGCGCCAGTGATGAGGATGTGGCAACGCAGTGTGTCGTTCATGCCGGCGCTCATGACAGGCCGCGGAAAATGTCGCCGTAAAGCCGGAAGAAGGCCCTGGCCGCGTCGATGACGCTGCGCTGGTCCTCCGCCCGGTCGAAGCGATTCACCAGACCGGCGAAGGTCGCCGAATGCTCGATGTCGAGCGTTCCGTGCGAGGCCAGATAGGTGAAGGCGCCGGCCGGCAGGCCGAGCGCGCCTTGCAGGGTTTCCGCCGCGCGGGTCGCCAGTTGCACGCTGGTCCCCTCGAGCACGAAGGCCATACCGAAGAAGCCGAGCGGATTGCGCCGCTGAACGGTGTCATAGGCATAGGCGACCATGATCTCGGTGGCGAGATTGGGTGCCGCCGCGCGCACCTGCCGTGAATCGCCGCCAGCGCAGTCGATGTCGGAGAGGATCCAGTCATCGTGCCCGGCTTCCTCCTGGATGTAGTCCGCCAAGGCGCGTTGCAGCCAGGCATGACGCTCCGGCAGGCGCGCGCCGCAGCCCATCAGCAGCGGCACGGTGTGGCGCACGTGATGATAGGCCTGGGTGAGGAAGTCGATATACTGCCCGCGCGTCACCTCGCCGCGCAAAGCCGCCTGGATGATCGGCGCCGCCAGCAGCTGCGCGCGGTCGGGCTCGGTCGCCCGCACCAGTTCGTCATGAAACAAGGGAAACCTCGCTGTCGTACAGATGCTCGATACGCGCCGCGTAGAGGGCGAAGATCCGGTCGCGGCGCAGGCGTCCATTGGGCGTGGCAAGCGCGTTGGCCGGGGTGAAAGCCGTGTCGGCGATCAGCCAGCGGCGGATTCGCGCGTAATCCGGCAGCCGCTCGTTGACCCGCTGCACCGCCAGCGCAATGAGTACCGGATCGAAGGGGCGCGCGCTCGGCCCGCGTTCCAAGGCCGGGACAATCACCGCCGCGTTCCACGGGCGCCCCTCGCCGAACACCGCCGCCTGGGCAATGCCCGGCTCCGCGGCGAGCTCGCACTCGATCCAGTCCGGCGAGACATTGCGGCCGAAGGACGTGATGAACATGTTCTTCTTGCGCCCGGTCAGATGGAGATAGCCGTCACCGTCGAAGTGCCCCAGATCGCCGGTCGGCCAAAGCACTGGAACCGGCGCGGGCATCCCGCCCAGCACGCCCTCGCACACCGCGCCGCCGACCAGGATCTCGCCATCCGGCGCGATCTCGACCCGCGCGTGCGGCAGCGGCCGGCCGACGCTTCCGGGCCGGTTGGCATCGGGGCGGTTGAGACAGACGACGGACGCGCATTCCGACAGGCCATAGCCTTCCAGCACCGGCAGGCCGATCCCGTGCGCCTTGCGCAGGATGCCCGCGGCGACCGGCGCGCCGCCCACCGCCACCAGGCGCAAGCCCGTGCGTCGCACCGCGTCGGCCGACAGCATCGTCACCATCGCCGCCAGGATCTGCGGCACGGTGACGATTGTGGTGGCGCCGAAGCGCAGGATCGCGCCTAGGGCAACTCCGATATCGATCTGCGACGATCCGGACAGGCCGACCTCTCGCAGCGAGGGCACGCAGGCAACGGCTCCCGCCATCAGCGGCACGTTTATGCCGGAGATGTTCTCGAGCAGGGTCGCCAGCGGCAGCGTGCAGAGATGACGGTCGCCACGATTGCCTCCGCTTGCTTCCAGCAGCGATTGCGAAACCTTGTCGATCGCCGCGTGGGAGAGGCAGATTCCCTTCGGCGCACCGGTGGTCCCGGAGGTGAAGGTGATCTTGCCGGTCCGGCCGGGCAGCGCAGCCGGCGCACCGAGGCTCTCGAGAGCCACGATCCTGGTCGAAGGCAGGACCAACGTGTCCGCGACGACATTCAACGCCGGCAACCTGGCAAACGACGCCACGCGTGACAGCTGATCGGTGGCCAGGTGCGTGAGCGATGCCTGCCGCACCACATGGGTCGTCTGCTCATCGCTGAAAAAAAGTGGAACCGGTACCAGGGCCACGTCGGCCCGCCGCGCGGCAAGATCGAGCAGCGCCCAATCGAGTCCATTGTCAAGCAACAGGCCCAGCCGCCGGCATCCGATCTCGCTCAGCCAATGTGCCAGCCGTGCGACGCGATCCCGCAACTCGGCGTAGCAGAGCTCGGTCTCGCCGTCCGTCATCGCCGGATCGCCGCCCGATGCCCAGGCGAAATGGTCGAGCGCGGAGAGAACGCCGGTCATGCGACCAAGACTCCCGCCACGGGACGCGCCTCGCGGAGCAGGCTCTGAAACCCGCCTGGCACGTATCCACCCATGACGACCGGACTGGCGGAGAAATAGTTGCCCCAACTCATCAGCTCGGTGGCGGACAGCCGCGCCGGATCGGCCTTCGCCAGCACGACCGGGCGCAGCCCGAGGCGCGCGAAGGCGGACCGCAAGGCCGCAACGCCAGTAAAGGTGATCCACTCGACGCCCTGCGCATGGAGATAGTGGGTCAGCGCCGTGATCACCAGGCGCGCGCCGCCGGGCGCCGTGGCAAGGTTGCCAACCTCGACAATCGCCGACCGTGGCACCAATGCACCATGATGCAAGGAGATCACAGTCTCGACCGCGCGATCGAGATAGCATTCCATGAACAGGCGCTCGCGCAGCGCCTCGCGCAGGCCGAAAGCGGCGACCATGTCGCCCACATCGTTCCGCAGCGAGAACAACCGCGGCATCAGGTGGGTGAGCGTCGCCCCATAGCTGCGATGAAATCGGTCCCGGATGAAAGCCGATACTTCCGCTCGATCCTCCGGACCATGCTCCTGCAGGCGCAGACCGTCGCGGGTCGGCATCATGCTGCACCACTTCCGTGCAATTGCGATGCTCGAAAGCTAGTGCGTTGTCATGACGGCAGACTGACCGATTCCCACGGAATCCTGGCGGCGAGCAATACGATACGCGTCGCGTTGCCTCAGCTGAGCTCCACCCAGCTCTGGCGCTGCGTTGAGTCCACGATGGCGTGCAGCACCTTCTCCGTCGCCAGCGCGTCCTCGATGGTGGGATAAAGCGCCTCCTTGCCGGCGATGCCGTTCAAGAGATGCGCGACCTCGATGATCTTCAGGTCGTTGAAGCCGATGCCGTGGCCCTTGGCGGGGGTGAAGCGGCCGTAATAGGGATGCTCCGGTCCCATCGGGATCAGACGGTGGCCGTTGGTCGGCGCGTCCACCGCACCCTTGGTGTAGACCTGCAGCTCGTTCATCCGCTCATGGTCGAACAGGATCGAGCCCTGCGAGCCGAAGATTTCGAAGGCCAGATGCGACTTGCGGCCCCAATGGGCGCGGCTGGTGACCAGCGAGCCCATGTTGCCGTCGGCGAACTGAACCAGGGCCTGCGCCGTGTCCTCGTTCTCCACCGCGCGGAATTCGCCGCTCAGCGCCACCGCCACGTCGCGCCGCTCGGTGCCGTCGCCGGCGGCTGGCACCGGCCGCTGCTTGATGATGGTGCGGGTGTCGGCGACGACGCGGGTGATCGGCCCCATGATGGCATGGGCGACGCTGACCAGGTGCGAGCAGAGATCGCCCAAGGCGCCGAGCCCAGCCATGTCCTGGCGGCAGCGCCAGGAATAGGGCGTCATCTCGTCGGCCATGTAGTCTTCGTCATAGACGCCGCGGAAATAGCTGACCTTGCCGATGGCGCCCTCTTGCACCAGCCGCCGCGCGAATTCGACCGCGGGCGAGCGCAGGTAGTTGTAGCCGACCAGCGTCCGGCCCTTGGCGGATTTCGCCGCGTCGGCCATCTCGAGCGCACCTTGCAGATCGGCCGCCAGCGGCTTCTCGCAATAGACATGCTTGCCGGCCTCGAGCGCGGCGAGCGCGATGTCGCGATGGAGCGCATTGGGCGTGGTGATGGAGACGAGGTCCACCGCCGGGTCGGCGATCACCTCCTGCCATGAGCCGACCGCGCGCTTGAAGCCGAAACGCGCCTGCGCCTTTTGCGCCGCGGCCAGGTTCACGTCGCCGATCACTTCCAGCCGCGCACCGAGCGGCATCTCGAAGATCGTGGGCGCCGAGAGGAACGCCATCGCATGGGAAGCACCCATGATGCCGGTGCCGATGATCCCCACTCCGATCGATTCCGTCATATTCCGCCTCTAGATCGAGGTTGCACTGAACGAGATGATAAGACTCAATCGCAACCCCGACCTTGAGCCGGGGCCGATGGTGCGGATGTCGAGATCGCATGGGCCCCGGATCACGCCGTGCCCGCTGGCGCGAGCACGGCTGTCCGGGGATGCGTTGGGAGCATGGGCGACTATGTCGCTCACGTGGCTTCGCGGATGATCATCTTCTGCAGGAACTCGACCGATCGCCGCAGCCCCTCCTGCGGCGACATCGTATTGTCCTCGTGCTCGATGGAGAGCACGCCGTCATAGCCAAGCTGCGCCAGGCGGGCGATGAAGTCGCGCCACCAGCTTTCGCCGTGGCCGAAGCCGAGCGTCACGTAGTTCCAGGCACGCGCGTCGACCCGGTCGTTGCTCTTGGTTTCCAGCCGCGTGTTGATGCCGGCATTTTCGGGATCGATCTTGGTGTCCTTGGCGTGGACGTGATAGATGGCGCCCTTCAGCCGCTTCATGCCCATGAGCGGATCGCCACCCATCCACATCATGTGGCTGGGGTCGTAGTTCGCCCCCACCCGCTCGCCCGCCGCGTCGCGCAGCTTCAGCATCGTGTCGATGTTGTAGACCAGCTGGGTGCCGTGAATCTCGATGCAGATTTTTTCGACGCCGCACTTCGCCGCGTGCTTCACCAGGTTGCGCCAATAGGGGATCGCGACCTTCTCCCACTGGTATTTCAGGATGGCCTGGGTCTCCGGCGGCCAGGCGGTCACGATCCAGTTCGGGTTGGCATCGCCCGGCCCGCCCGGCAGGCCCGACATCATCACCACCGTGTCGATCCCGAGCAGCTTGGCGAGCTGGAAGGTCTTGCGCACCACCGCATCGTGCTTCTTGCCGCTCTCGCCAGGCGCCAGCTGGTTGCCGGAGCAGTTCAGCGCCATGAGCTCCAGGCCGTGATCCTTGATCTTCGCCAGGTATTCCCGCCGCGCCGGCGCGCTTTCCAGCATCTCATCGAGCTTCATGTGCGGCGCCCTTGACCAGTTGCCGCAGGCGACCTCGATCTGCTCGATTCCCGTCTCGGCGGCGAATCTCAGCATCGCCTCGAAGGAGAGCTTGCCGACGCTGTCGGTGATCATGCCAATCTTCATGGGACCCCATCAGCGCCGTGGCGGAAGGCGGGGCCGGCGCGAAACGGGCACGCCGGCGAAATCGGCGGCATTCTGGTTTTTTTGTTTGTATCGTTCAAGAGGAATTTTTATTCTACCACCTTGCAGGCGGAGGAAGCGGCATGGCGCGCGGCAGGACGAGAATCAAGGCGAAGACAGGCGCCCGGCGCCAAGCCGCGGCGAGCGTCACCTATGCCGATCTCAACCGCGAGATCTCGACCCGCTACGAGTCCTTGAGCAAGCGGCTGCGGCAGATCGCCGAGTTCGCGCTGAAAAACCCGAACGAGATCGCCATCGAATCCATCGCCGTCATCGCCGCCCATGCCGGGGTCCAGCCCTCCGCCCTCATCCGCTTCGCCAAGGCCTTCGGCTTTGACGGCTTCTCCGATTTGCAGCGCATCTTCCAGCAGCGCCTGCGGGAAAGCCGCCCGAGCTATTCCGAGCGCATCGCGGCGATGCGCGAGGAGATGACCGGGCGCAGCGACCAGGGGCCCCAGGCGATCTTGACCCGTTTCGCCGAGGCCAACATCGCCGCCCTCCAGCACCTCTGCGAGGAAACCAAATCCGCCGATCTCGACCGCGCCGTGCAGATCCTGCGCAAGGCGGAGACCATCCATTTGCTGGCGCAGCGCCGCGCCTTCCCGCTCGCCGCCTATCTCTACTATGCGCTGAGCAAGATCGGCCGCCGGGCGCACCTGATCGACGCCATCGGCGGCATGGATACCGAGCAGCGGCAACTGATGACCCCGCGCGACGCGCTGGTCGCCATCACCTATGCCGATTACACCCCACGCGTGGTCGAAACGGTCGCCTTCGCCGCCCAGCGCAAGGTGCCGGTCATCGGCATCACCGACCAGCCCCTGAGCCCCCTCACCCCGCAATCGGACGTGGTCTTCTACGTCGAAGACGCCGCGGTGCACGACTTCCGCTCCCTCGGCGCCTCGATGTGCCTCGCCCAGGCCCTGGTGGTGACGCTGGGGACGGCGGGGTAAGGCGCGCTTGTCCCACCCACTCCATTCGTCATCCCGGCCTTGCGCCGGGATCCATTCAGCCGCCGCAAGGGCGGGGCGCAATGACATCGGTTCGTGCGACGGAAAAGCGGATCCCGGCGCAAGGCCGGGATGACGAGTCACATCAAGCGACCTTCACGCTCTTCCCGCTCTTCAGCGACGCCTCCGCCGCGTCGGCGAGGAGCAGCGCCTTCAATCCGTCCTCGCCGCTGGGGTTCAACGGCTTGCCGGCGGTGACGCCGGCGATGAAGGCATCGATCTCGGCGCGATAGGCCGGCAGGTAGCGCTCCAGGAAGAAGTGCATGACGGGATCGGTGGCGAAGCCCCTGGAATCGGCGCGCTCGACGGTGGTCGGGAACATGTTCTGCGCCCGCAGCATGCCGCCGCTGCCATGCACCTCGATGCGCTGGTCGTAGCCATAGGTGGCGCGGCGGGAATTCGAGATCTGCGCCAGCTTGCCGCGCGCGGTGCGCAGCGTGACGACCGCGGTGTCGATGTCGCCGGCCTTGCCGATCTCCGGATCGACCAGGCAGGAGGCGAGTGCGGAAACCTCCACCGGCTCCTCGCCCAGCAGAAAGCGCGCCATGTCCAGGTCGTGGATCATCATGTCGCGGAACATGCCGCCCGAGCGGGCGATGTAGGAGACCGGCGGCGGCGCCGGGTCGCGCGACAGGATGGTGACGATTTCCGGGCTCCCCACCTCGCCCGCGCGCAGCCGCTGCTGCAGGCTGGCGAAGCTGGGGTCGAAGCGGCGGTTGAAGCCGATCATCAGCGGGGCCTTGGTCTCGGCCACCACCTTCAGGCAGGCACGCACCCGGTCGGCCGAGAGGTCGACGGGCTTTTCGCAGAACACCGCCTTGCCCGCCTTCGCCGCCTGCTCGATCAGATCGGCATGGGTGTCGGTCGGGGTGCAGATCAGCACCGCGTCGATGCTCTTGTCGGCGAGGATATCCGCGGCGCTTTTCGCCACGCTGGCGCCGGTTTCCTGCGCCAGGGCGGCAACCGCCTTGGCGTCGACATCAGTGATTGCCGCCAGCGAGGCAGATTTGTGCGCCGCGACCGAACGCCCGTGGATCTGGCCGATCCGACCGGCGCCCAACAGACCAAACCGCATGATGGGATCCCTTCAAAAACCATCCATTCCGTTATTGACAGAAAATAGAATTATTGTTTCATTGACGCAAGGACGTTGTCGCGGATGTGGCGCGTTCCCGGCGCCGCGCCCGCATTCTGGCAGGAACGCGCCCAGCGGCCCTCATCTCCGGGGAACAGCATTATGGCCAATGACCTGCCCCGCGATCTTGACGTCATCACCATAGGCCGCTCCTCGGTCGACCTCTACGGCCAGCAGATCGGCGGCCGGCTGGAGGACATGGCGAGTTTCGCCAAGTCGGTCGGCGGCTGCCCCTCCAACATCGCCATCGGCACCGCAAGGCTCGGCCTCAAGTCGGGCGTCATTACCGGCGTGGGCGACGAGCATATGGGCCGCTTCATCCGCGAGCAGATGGCGCGCGAAGGCGTCGCCGTCGACGGGATTAGGACCGACCCCAAGCGCCTCACCGCCCTGGTCATCCTCGGCGTGCGCGATTCGGAGTCCTTCCCGCTCATCTTCTACCGCGAGAACTGCGCCGATATGGGCCTGACCGA
>JAEUKU010000065.1 GCA_016794075.1 Rhodospirillaceae bacterium | reverse complement strand
ATCGGCGGCACGCTCTACACGCCCTTTCGCCAGGGCCAGCCGGGCGGATTGTGGATCAACCTCGATCCGCCGGAGGGGCTGATCGAGGCCTATGTCTCGCGGTTCGCCGACAAGGACATTTTCCTGCACTCGGTCCTGCGCCGCCTGCCGCGCGAGCGCTTCGTCTTCACCGAGGAGATCGTGCCGCAGCATGCGCTGGAATCGGCGGAGATCTATCGCGACTGGATGGTGCCGTTCGGCATCCGGAAGGCCATCGGCGCCGCGGTCCACGCCACTGGCCAGGAAGCCACCATCATCAGCATGGCGGGGCCGGGCTGGAGCGAGCGCGAAGCGGCGCAGTACCGCGCGGTGATGGAGGAGTTGAGCCCGCACATCCATGGCGCCATCGCCGCGCATTGGCGCCTGGTGCGGGCGGAGACGAATGCCCGGATCTCGCGCTACGCGTTGGACGAGCTCGCCTTGGGCATCGCCTGGCTCAACGCCGAGGGCAAGGTAATGCATGCCAACCGCACCGCGCAGGCGGTCTTCGACGGCAACGACGGATTGCAGCTGACCGCCGGCCGCATCGCCGCGGCGGCGCCCGCGGCGGCGTCCCGGCTGGCCGCGGGCATCGCCAGGCTCGGGCGGGAATCCGGCACGGGAATCGGCGCAGGAAACGGCGCGTCGAACGGCGCGGACAGGAACGGCCTCGATGTCGTCGTCGCCGTCTCGCGGCCGTCGCGGCGGCAGCCCTATGTCGTCTCGCTGGTGCCGGCCATCGCCGACCCCGCCGGCATCGCCAGCGCCGAGGTCCGGATCATCGCCTTCATCTCGGACCCGACGATCATCTCCGCCCGCCTGCGCGGCCGCCTCGGCGAGCTCTACGGCCTGACCAGGAGCGAGGCGGAGATCGCCGAATCGCTTGCCCGCGGCGACACACCGGACGAGGTCGCCGCGCATCGCGGCGTCAGCATGAACACCGTTCGCACGCAGCTGAAGACCCTGATGGGCAAGCTTGGCGTGACCCGGCAATCGGACGTCATCCGCGCGGTGATGACGCTGAGCACGCTCGGCGGCGCCGGCGACCCGGGGGCGCCATAGGCGGCCCCCGCCGCCATCCCTCAAATGGGTGATGATCGACCCGCCGTCGCCATGCGAGCTTCGCGGCCGGGGGGCGTTCCCCGCGACACGGAAACCGGAAGGAACACATGATCGGAAGAATTCTCGCCCGCACGGCCATCGCCGCCGCGCTGCTCGCACCGTCCATCCAGGCGTCGGCCGACGAGGCGCCGGCAATTCCCAGCGGCGCGGCTCCGCTCACGCAGGAGGAGATCCTGAGCCTGCTGGACGGCAAATCGTTCTCCTTCACCGGCTATGACGAGCCGATCGTCGGCACGACGACCTGGGATGCCGCGAAGAAGACGGTCTCCGGAACCTATGTCTGGGACGGCACCCAGGAAGGCACCTACGAGGCCGAGTGGTTCATCGAGAACGGCCGGAACTGCACCCGCTCCGAGGGCAAGGAGCCGGTGTGCCAGAGCATCTACCGCTACGAGGCCGGCTTCATGGAGGTGAACGCGGCAGGCGCGGTCCACGCCGTCTCCGTCCCGCGCGACTGAGCGGGCAGCGCCCCTATTTCTTGAGCGCGACGAAGACGCCGTCCCAATCGGGCGGCGGCGGGCTTTCCAGATAGCTCTCGGTGCGCTGGCGATAGAGGTCATAGAGATCATCGAGATGCGGCGCCATCGTGGCGCAGACGTCGAGCCGCGTCATCGCCTCGCGCCAGCGCCGGGCGCGATAGGCGGAGAGCATCATGCCATGCGCCTCGCGCAGCGCCTGGAACTCCGGCGTCGCCGCCATGTCGGGCGTGCCGAGCAGGCCGAAGATCGACACCGGCTCGCTCTTGCCCTTGACGATGATGCGGTCGAGTTCGAGCGTGGCGAAGCCCTGCGCCTCGCGCTCGGTCGCCGCGCTGATGACGACCGGCACGCCGTAATTGCTCGATTGCGCCTCCAGCCGCGAAGCCAGGTTCACCGAATCGCCCAGCACCGAATAGTCGAAGCGGATGCGCGAGCCCATGTTGCCGACCACGCAGGGCCCCGTATTGATGCCGATGCCCATGCTGATATGCGAGATCACCGGCCGGGCGCGGCTGGGCCGCCAGGCATGCACCCGGCGCTCTGAATCCGATATCTCGTCGACGCTCATGTGGCGGATCAGCTCGACCCGGCTCTCTTCCGCCGCCGCCAGGCCGTCACGCGCGGCCAGCGTCAGCCAGGTCAGCGCCATCACCCGGTCGTGCGGCACGCCGTCGCCGCGGGCATAGCGCGAACCGATGTTCCGCTGCGCCGGGGTATAGCCGGATTCCGCCGCGCTGTTGAACAGTTCCACCGCGCGCGCCGGGTCCTTCACCCCGAGCAGCCCGTCGCGATACGCCTTGGCCAGCGAATACTGCGCAAAGGCGCTGCCCTGGTTCGCCTCGCGCTGCAGGATGCCGATGAATTCCTGGCGATCGTCGGCGGCGCCTGGAACCATCGCCAGCTGTTTCAGTCCGCGATAGGCCTTGACGATCTCCAGGGTGTTGTCGCCCTGCTTGGCCTCGGCCTCCAGCTCGGCATTCAGGACAGCGAGCGCCCGCAGCATGTCCAGCGCCGACCGGCAGGCATTCCCCGCATGCGCCGGATCGTCGAGCGGCGCGTTCCAGAACGCCATGATGCAATCGCCGATATACTTGTCGATGGTGCCGTGGTTCCTGAGGATCTCCTCGCTGAGCGGGGTCAGGAAGCGGTTCACCAGCCGCGTCAGGGTTTCCGGGCTGTCCTGCAGGCGCTCCGAGATCCGCGTGAAGCCGCGGATGTCGCAGAACAGGATGGTCATCGGCTTCAGCTCGCCGCCGAGCTTCAGCTTGTCCGGGTCCTTGGCCAGCCGCTGCACCAGGACCGGCGAGAGATAGCGGCCGAAGGCGTCGCTGACCTGGCGGCGCTGCCGTTCGACCGTGTAATGACCGACATAGACGAGCAGGCTGTAGCAGAGCAGCGCGCTCAGGCTGGGATAGACCGCGTCGAACAGCAGTCCGTGCCGCAGGAAGCCGTAGACCGCGCCGCCCGCAAACAGCGCGACCGCACCGAGCAGCAGCAGGATGGTCCAGCGGGCGCCGAGGATCGGCACCAGGAGAATCAGCAGCAGGCCGGAGACGAGGGTGCCGATGATCTCCAGCACGATCGCCAAGGGCGGCCGCGTCAGCACCGTGCCGGTGATCGCGGTTTCCAGGATCTGCGCCTGGATCTCCACGCCCGGCATGAAGCCGTGCGGCGTGACCACGATGTCGCCGAGCCCCGCGGCCGAGGTGCCGAGCAGGATCAGCTTGCCGGCGAGGCGCTCCGGGCCGACCTTGCCCTCGAGCACGTCAGCGGCGGGGATCAGCCGCTCCCGCTGCTGCGCGGCATAGCGCACCCAGAAGGTGCCGTCGTGATCGGTCGGGATCATCACCTTGGCGACGATCAGGCCCTGCAGCCCGGCCGCATCGGACTTGACCGCGAAATTCGGCTGGCCCGTCGCCACCCGCAGCATCTCCACGAAGAGCGCCGGCACCAGCGTCCGGTCCACGCGCACGATGCCGGGCACCCGGCGCACCACGCCGTCCGGCTCGGGCAGCAGGAAGAAGGCGCCGTGGCCCTGCGCCGCCGCTTCCAGCACCGGGACGTTGCCGACGATCCCGGCATAGCCGTGCAGGAAGGGCCGCGGATCGCCGCCGATCTCCGCCGGCGGAACGATGCGCGGGGCGAAGACCCGCTCGCGGCTGCGGTCCAGCGCCGCGACGCCAAGCACCACGCGGCTGCGGGCGATGCTCTGGGCCAGAATGTCGTCATTGGAGGGACGCGCCGACAACTCGCGTTGCGCCGCGGGACTGAGATCGGTGGTCAGCTTCGCGAACTCCGCCGGCGACATGCGGTCCGGCTCCGGAAAGACCATGTCGAAGCCGATCGCCGCCGCCCCCGATTGGGTCAGCCGGTCGACGACCTGGGCGATCAGGTTGCGCGGCCATGGCCACTGGCCGACGCGGCGCAGGCTGTCCTCGTCGAAATCGACGATGGCGACCGGCGATTCCCCCGCCGCCCGCGGCCATAGCTGCTGCAGCAGGTCGAATTGCTGGAACCGCAGCCGGTCGGTCAGCGCCGGATCGACCGGGCGCAGGGCCAGCAGGCAGGCCAGTAGGGCGAGGCCCAGCGCGCGGCCGTGCAAGGCCTGCGCGGTGCGCTTGAAGCCGCGCAGGATCACGATTGCGGCCTTCCCGGCCGCAGGCGGGCGGCACGCTCAGCGCTCATGAAAGGCGTCATAGCTCAGCCGCACCACGGGCTTCAGCAGGTATTCCAGCACCGAACGGGTGCCGGTCTTCACGTCGACGGTCGCGGTCATCCCCGGCGTGATCGGCAAATCGCCGGCGCTGGCCCCGAGGAACAGGCGGTCGGGCTTCACCTGGGCCTGGAAGAAGGGCCGCCCGTCCGGGTCGTTGACCGAATCCGCGGCGACGAAGCTCAGCACCCCGGGCAGCGTGCCGAAGCGGGTGAAGTCGTAGGCGCTGATCTTGATCCGGACCGGCTGGCCGACCTTGACCAGGCCGATATCCTGCGGCAGCAGGCGCGCCTCGATCACCAGATCCTCGTTCGCCGGCACGATCTCCATGATCGGATCGCCTGGACCGATGACGCCGCCCAAAGTGTGGAAGCGCAGGTTCTTCACGATGCCGTCGACGGGAGATCTGATGGTGCGGCGCTGCGCCTGCACCTGGGCCTCGGCCATCAGTTCCTGGATCCGGGACAATTCCTGCTCCACGGTACCGAGTTCGGCGGTGACCGCGCTGTTGAATTTCAGCCGCTCCTCTTCCAGGCTCTGCTGCGCCTCGGCGAGCGCCGCCTGCGCCTTGGGTACCGAGGCGCGCAGGGTGGCGAGCTTGCCCTCGAGCAGCTTCACCTCGCGCTCGCGCTGCAGGTGGTCCATCTTCGAGGTGAGCCCGTCGCGCAGCAGGTCGGCCGACATTTCCAGGTTCTTGCGCGATAGGCCGAGATCGGTGGCCATCGCGCCGGCCGTGGTCGTCATTTCGCGGACGGCGAGCTCCTGCTGCTTCACCCGCTCCTCCGCCCCGCGCAGCCGCGTCTCCAGTTCCGTCCGCCGCGCGCCGAAGGCGACCTGCTCGGCGGCGCTCAGGTCCGGGCGCCGCACCGCGATCTCTGCCGGCGGGGTGAAATCCTCGCCCGCCGCTTCCGCCAGCAGCCGCGCGCGGGTCAGGGCCAACGCATCGAGCCGCGCCGCCAGTTCCTCGCGGTTCGTGCCGCTGATGGCGAGGTCGACTACCGCCAGCGGGTCACCCGCCTGCACCGCCTGGCCGTCGGTGACGAAGAGCTCCGCGATCGAGCCTCCTTCGAGGTGCTGGATCACCTTGACCTTGTCGGAGGGCGCCACCTCACCCTCGCCGCTGACGAACTGGTCGAGCTGGGCGGCGCGCGCCCACAGGATGCCGGCGGCCAGCAGCGCGCAGACCATCAAGGCGAGGCCCCGCCAGGCGCCGCCGCGGGCGAGGCGCCGCAGGTCTTCGAAGGGGCCGGGTGTCGCCAGCATCCGCATCACCTCGCCGGCGCCAGCAGCTTGGGCAGGACCTGGTCGGCCCTGCCGGCCAGGCTGATCTGCCCGCGGTTGAGCACGGTGATGCTGTCGCAGAGCGCCAGCAGCCGCGGCGAATGTGTCACCACCACGATGGTATGATCCTGCGCCAGCTTCTGCAGCCGCTCGATCAGGCCGCTCTCGGCCTGGCCGTCCAGGTTGCCGGTCGGTTCGTCCAGCAGCAGGAGCGGCGGGTTGCCGAACATGGCGCGCGCGATGGCGATGCGCTGGCGTTGTCCGGTCGACAGCCGCCCGCCGCCCTCGCCCACGGCGCTGTCATAGCCCTCGGGCAGGTCGATGGCGAAGGCATGGGTGCCGGAGGCCTCGGCCGCCGCCAGCACTTCCTCGTCCGTGGCGCTGGGGTCGAAGCGGGCGATGTTGTCGCGGATGGAGCCGGCCAGCAGGTGGCAATCCTGTGGCGCGTAGCCGATCCAGCGCGCCAGCTGGCCGCGGCTGAACTGCGCGATGTCGCCGTCATCCAGCAGCACGCGGCCGGATTCCGGCCGATAGAGGCCCTGCAACAGCTTCAGCAAAGTGGTCTTGCCGCTGCCGTTCGGGCCGACCACCGCATGCATGCCGCCGGGGCCGAAGCGGACGCTGACCTCGTTGACCACCGGCGCCGCGGCGCCGGGATAGGCGAAGCGCACCTTCTCCATCTGGATGCGGCCGAGCGGGCGGGGAATCTCGATCGCCGCCTCGGTTCGGTCCTTGGGCTGGCGCAGCACCTCCAGCAGCCGCCCGGCGGCGTCGCGGAAGCCGGCATAGCTGCGCCAATTGGCGACCAGCTGGGTCAAGGGCTGGACCAGCCGCGCCGCCAGCAGATTGGCCGCCACCAGGGCGCCGACCGTCATGCTCTGCTCCAGGATGGCGAGCGCGCCGATGCTGGTCAGCGCCACCGTGGCGATGATGCCGAAAGCGGCGCCGAGGTTGAGGGCGAAATCGGAGCGGCGGCCGCGCGCGATCGAGGCGGCGATGGTCTCGGCGTGGTTGTCCTGCCAGCGCGGCTCCAGGAAACGGTCCATGGCCAGCGCCTTGACCACGCCGCGGCCCTGCACCAGCTCGCTCAGGAACTGGTCGCGGCTCATCGCCGCCTGGCGCTCGGATTTCGCCGAACGGCCGACCGAATAGGCGTTCCACAGCGCGAGCGTCACGAAGGCGCCGCAGATCCCCAGCATCACCCAGCCGAGCGGCGGCGCGATCAGCGCGACCAGCGCCAGGAACAGCAGCGCAAAAGGCAGGTCGACCAGCGCCAGCAGCGAGGCGCCGGAAATGGCGTTGCGCACCGTCTCCAGGTCGCGGAAGTGGAATTGCAGCGCATGGGCCGAGCGCGCCTCCAGCTGCTGCAGCGGCAGCCGGGCGATGGCGCCGAACAACTCGGCGCCGATGTCGAGGTCGATCTTCAGCGCCACGCGCTGCAGGATGCGGCTGCGCGCCTGGCGCAGGACGAAATCGAAGGCGATGGCGAGCCCCATGCCTGTCGCCAGCGCCTCCAGCGTGCTGAGCCCGGCATGGAAGATGACCCGGTCATAGACCTGCATGACGAAAAGCGGCGCCGCCAGCGCCAGCAGGTTGACGAAGAGCGAGATGACCAGCAGTTCCGGCATGGCCGACAGCGCCGCGCGGCGCAGGAAATAGCGCCAGGCGCCTTTCGGCACGCTGTTCCCATTCCGCTCTGCTGACGGGGCGGCCATGCCGATCGCGTCCCGGCTACGCCGCCTGCAGATTGTCCGCCGTGATCGGCGGCGAGCCCGAGGCGAGGTCCACCGTGGCGATCACGGTGTAGCCGTCCGCGGTTCCGTTATCGTCGTAGATCAGGTGGTTCTCGCTGTCGAGGATGAAGGATGCCTCGCCGTCCAGGTAGTCGGCGCTGGTGCCGTTGCTGCCGTTGTATTCCGTGGCGATGACGGAGAAGTTCAGGTTGCTGATGCCGGACAGGACATCGAACTGGATCGAATCGAAGACGAACTGGTCCCCGCCGGTCACCGTCGCGTCGAAATTCGAGATCAGGTCGCCGGTCTGGCCGCTGGCCGAGACCAGCTGGTTGGTGGCGACGTAGGTCTGGTACCAGGGCGCGTCGTAGAAGAACTGGTCCGCATCGGCGCCACCGTCGAGATTGTCGTCGCCATAGCCGCCGACGATCCAGTCATTGCCGGCGCCGCCGGACAGCGTGTCGTTGCCCTCGCGGCCGTAGAGCTCGTCGGCGCCCGCGGTGGCGGAGAAAATGTCGGCATTGTCCGAGCCGCGATAGAGCAGGCCATCGCTGGCACTGGTGTTGGCGTAGGAATTGAAGGTGAGGTCGGTTCCGTCGGTCGTCACGTCGAACGCGAAAATCCCGCCCGCCGTGATGTTGTGCAGGATGTACTGCATGTTGTTGAAGTCGATCCCGATCCCCTCGCCGGCATGCAGGAACACGAAGTTGTTGCCGTCTTGCGGCAGGTAGCCGGAGAGGAAGCTGAATTCGAAGATGCTCGGAAGGATCAGCGCCTCCCCCGAGACGTCGTAGTAATCGGCGAATTGATGACCCTGGGCGTCGATCTCGATCGTGGCCTCGTAGCAGAGAAAATCGCCCTGGATGGTCATCGGCGCGACGGTGCCGTCGCCCGAGCCGAGCACCGCGCCCTTGTCGATGAACACGTCGCCGGTGATCCAGCCCTGGCCGCCGTCGAGCGTGCCGTGGCTGAAGATCTGCACGTCGACCTCGTTATGGTCGACAATTCCGGCGGTGATCGCGTCACCCGCATCGCCCACGTGCAACGACCCACCCGCAGTCACCACGAGCGATGCCTCGCTCGTGTAACCGACGTGGAAGATGGTCTGGGTGTCGCCGGTCACCGTGATCGTCGAAGCCGGGCCGCTGACCAGCACGGAACCCGTGCCGCTGCCGCCGCCGACGAATATCCCCGCTTCGCCGGCCTTGCCGTCGAGGAGGATGCTGCCGCCGGTCAGAACCTCCAGAGTCGCATGCCCGCCGTACTGACCGCCGACACCAAGACTCGATCCCGGCCCTTCAATCGTCACCTGCGCGTTATTCAGGACTTTCAGATCGGAATCGGCCTGCAGACTGAGGAACGCGCCAGCG
The DNA here is from genome assembly GCA_016794075.1 of Rhodospirillaceae bacterium. GTDB lineage: Bacteria > Pseudomonadota > Alphaproteobacteria > Dongiales > Dongiaceae > Dongia_A. The sequence goes on along the minus strand of JAEUKU010000065.1, from coordinate 1,720 downwards.
AAGGCGCCGAGCCCCGCCGGCGACACCGCGTCCTGGTAGATGCGGATCTTGGAGCCCATCCCGGACACCAGCACGTGACCGCTCGACCCCGATTCCTTGCCGACCGACATGCCGGCATAGACGGTGTCCGTGTTCTCCGTCAGGCCCGGCCGGATTTCCAGCAGGCCGCCGCTGGTGATTTCGAGCTTGCCGTCCGATCCGTCGTTGCGGGCGACGCGGACGAAGCCGGCCTCCTGCGCATAGATGCCGCCATTGAGACCTTCGTCGTTGGAGACGATGATGGCCGAGCCTGCTCCCTCGATGGTGACGGTGCCGTCACCTTCGCGGCCGACGATCAGCGCCAGCGTCTTCACGGTGCCGCCATTCTGCACCGCCAGGATGCCGGTGCCTTCGCGGCCGACCTGGATCGCATTGTCGGTGCCCTCGGTGACCAGCTGAGAGCCGGCGCCGTTGACCAGCGCCTTGCCGTCGCTGCCGGCGAAATGACCGATCGCGACCGTGTTCGCACCCATCGTGGCACCGTTCTGGACGGTGACCGTGCCGCTGCCGTAGCGGCCGATGTTCATTTCACCGTCCACCGATTCGAACCTGGACCCCGCGCCGGTGACGAGCACCTCGCCGGCCGAGCCGGCGTAGCTGCCGACATTCATCCAGTCGCCCCGAACCAGGCCGCCAGCGGCAACGGTGAGGTCGCCGACGCCGTGGCGCCCGACGCTGACGGTGCCGCCATTGCTCCCGCTGGCGATGAGCTGCGAGCCGGAGCCGGTCACCACCACCTCGCCCGTTCCGCCGGCCTGGCGGCCCAGGTGGATATAGGTGCCCGTCACGCTGCCGCCGCTCGAGACGGTCAGCACGCCGTGGCCGTAGCGGCCTACATTCAGCGACTCGTCGACGATGCCGTTGAGTTCCGAACCCGCGCCCGAGACAAGTCCGGTGCCCTCGGCACCTGCCTTGGTGCCAAACTGGATGAAGCCGGCATTGACCACGCCGCCATCGGTGATGCTCAGGCTGCCGTTGCCCTCCCGACCGATGATGAGCGAGCTGCCCGGACCGCTCACGCTGATGCTCGACCCCGCGCCATCGACGATCACCTCGCCACTGGAGCCGGCGTTCCGCGCCACCACGATCTCGGCATCCGTCGTGCCGGTGTTGATGACCTGGCCGGGGCGGACCTCCAGCGTGCCGCCATTGGTGACGCTGAGTTCGCCGTTTGAGCCGTCATCCCGCCCGACATTGATCCCGCCGGCATAGGCAGCGTCTGGGCCGCTGAACAGCCCGCTGTCGTTCGAGACGACGACTTTCGAGCCGGCGCCGTCGATGCTGAGCTCGCCCGTTCCGTAGCCGCCGACATTGATCCAGAGCGTTTCGACCTCGCCGCCGGCCTCCACCTTCAACAGGCCCGTGCCTTCCTGGCCGATGCCGAGGAAGGCGTCTTCGCCTTCAACCACCAGCTTCGAGCCGGCGCCCGACACAAGCGCCGTGCCTTGGCTGCCCGAGAAGTGGCCGATATTGACGTCTTTCGTCTGGACCAGACCACCCGCTGTGATGTTTAGAGCGCCGGTTCCCTCACGCCCGACATTCATCCCGCTATAGACGCCGTCGGTGATCAGCACCGAACCCATGCCGGTCACGTTCAGCGTCCCGTTCCCGGTGTCGCCGCGGCCGATATTGACGAAATCGGTGGTGGCGTAGCCGCCGGCGGCGATGGTCAGCGTGCCGG
>JAEUKU010000061.1 GCA_016794075.1 Rhodospirillaceae bacterium | reverse complement strand
TCGAAGAGATGCTGCAGCGACAGCACGAGGGAATCCGGGTGGGCCATCTCGAAGCGTCGCACCTCGACCTTTGGATGGCGGCGCAGCAAGGCGACCGATTCATCGGTGGAATCGTGATCGAAAATGACGAAGCGCTCGACCCAGGGCTCGTAGTGCCGGAGCATGAATGGGAGGATCAGCGCCTCGTTCCAGGCGGGGCCGTAATAGTGGATGCGCGGCTTGCGGCGCCAGAAAAACATGGTTTGGAGCCTAGTCCTTTTCCTTCTCGACCGGTTCGATCAGCTCCTTCAGCGGATAGCCGGCGAACTTCTTGGTTTCCGCCATGATCACGTTGGTGGTGACGGAGGCGATGTTGGGCTCGTCCTCGATCAGGCGGTGGTGCAGTTCAACGTAGTCGCCGACGCTGCGGCAGACGAAGTGGACGATGTAGTCGAAATTGCCGGATATCTGGTAGCAGGCGATGGCCTGCGGCGTCCGCTCGATCAGCCGCTCGAAGGCGCCCTGTTGGGTGCGGCCGTGCTTGTGCAGGGTGACGAAGGACAGGATCTCGACATGCTCGGTCAGCTTGCCGAGGTCGATGTCGGCGCGGTAGCCCTGGATCACCTTGCTGCGCTCCAGCGCGCGGTGCCGGCTATGGCACGGGCTGGCGGAAAGCCCCGCCTTGGCGGCCAGCTCCAGATTGCTCATGCGGCCCTGCTCCTGCAGGGCGGCGAGGATCTTCAGGTCGATCCGGTCGATCTTCTGCGATTTCCGCATCTGGCATTGCCGGCTGAATGGTGCCTGGGATGCGATGCTTAGGCGGAAGTGGCCCACTCCGCAAGGGTCTCGGCGGCCCGTTCCGGCCCTGGCAGCCTTTTCATTCTTCGGCTCGGCTGTTATGGATTGAGCCCGCCCGCAGCGCATTCCAGACCCGAGTGACCTCATGGACCTCAAGGCCCACATCCGCCATGTCCCGGACTTTCCGAAGCCCGGCATCCTGTTCTACGACATCTCCACCCTGCTTTCGCATGGACCCGCCTGGAAGGAGACGGTCAACCGTCTGGTGACCGCGATCACGCCGCTGGAGCCGGACCTGCTGGTGGGGATCGAATCGCGCGGCTTCCTGGTCGCGGCGCCGCTCTCCTACCTGATGGGCTGCGGCTTCGTCATGGTGCGCAAACGCGGCAAGCTGCCCGGCGACGTCATCCAGCACAACTACGACCTGGAATACGGCACCGACGTGGTCGAGATCCAGGCGGACGCGATCAAGCCGGGGCAGCGCGTCGTTGTGCTCGACGACCTGCTCGCCACCGGCGGCACGCTCTCGGCCGCGATCACCTTGCTGCGCAAGGTGGGCGCCGACGTGGTCGGTGCGGCCTGCATCATCGAGCTTTCGTTCCTGGGCGGCCGCGGCAAGCTGAACGTGCCGTTCAAGTCGATGGTTTCGTACGCATCGTAGAGGGGAGTCCATGTCGGGTCTGAAAATCTACGGCAACGCGCGGTCGCGCGCGGTGCGCGTCTTGTGGCTGGCGAAGGAACTGGGGCTGGCCTTCGAGCACATCGCGATCGCGGCGAACGATCCGAAACTGAAGGCGCCGGAATTCCTGAAGATCAACCCGGCCGGGCGCATTCCGGCGATCGAGGATGAAGGCGGCGTTGCGATCGGCGAATCCCTCGCCATCAACCTGTATCTCGCGCGCAGATACGGCGACCAGGCGAAACCGTCGCTGGCGCCGGCCTCGCCCGCCGAGGATGCGCGCATCCTGCAGTGGACCTGCTGGGCGATGACCGACCTGGAAGGCCCGATGGGCACCGCCTTTCTCCATCGCGGCTTTCTGCCCGAGGACAAGCGCGACCCGAAGGTGGCGGAAGCGGCCGAGGCGCAGGCGCAAAGGCCGCTGGCCATGCTCGACGGCGTGCTGGCGCAGAACCCCTATCTGCTGGGCGACAGGTTCACCGTCGCCGACCTCAACGTCGCCTGCGTGCTGTCGCTGAACCGCATCGGCGTCATCGACATGGCGAAATTCCCGCATGTCGCGGCCTGGGCGAAGCGCTGCCACGACCGCCCGGCGGCGGCGGACGTGCGCGCGATGGCGGCGGCGGGCTAACCGAGCTTAGCCGCGACCCGCTCGGCGAGTGCGAGCAGCGCGCGGTCGGAGCCACGCGGGCCGATGAGCGACAGGCCAACAGCGGCACCCTCGACCAGACCAGCCGGGATCTGCACCTGCGGCAGACGCGCCAGGCCGGCGATGCAGGTCAGGCTCAAGGTGCGGTCGCGGAAATGCGCCAGCTGCTCGGCGCTCATCTTCAGCGGCGGGGCGATGGTGGCGCCGGTCGGCATCACCAGGACACCGTCCCGGCCCAGCACCGCGTCGAGATGGGCGGCGACCTTGGCGCGGAATTCCGCATCGTCGCCCGGCGGCGTCGCGGCGGCTGCCTTGGTCATGGCGAAGCGCTCCGCGATCTCCGGGCCGAATTTCGGGTTGTTGGCCTCGATCCAGGCGCCTTGCGCGGCCCAGATCTCGCGCATCTGCAGGCGGCGGAAGCGGCGCAGCCATTCACCGAGACCGCCCAAGCCGCCGGCGAGGTCGATCGCCGTCTGGAGCGGGAGCGCCGCCGCCGCCCGCGACAGTGCCGCGCGCACGCAGGCGGCGACCGGCGCGTCGGCGAGCTCGAAGGCGTCCTCTACGGGCACGAAGCGCGCCGGAACGATGCCGGCGCCGTCCAGCGGCAGCAGCACATCGCCGACGCGGCGCAGGATATCCGCGCGGCGGGCGAACCAGCCGACGGTGTCGAAACTCGGCGCCAGCTTCATGACACCGGCGATATCGACGGCGCCGTGTGTCGGCCGGATGCCGAAGATGCCGTTGAGCGCCGCCGGGATGCGCACCGAGCCGCCGGTATCGCTGCCAAGCGCGAAATCGACGATGCCGTGGCCGACCGCCGAGGCCGAGCCGCAGGAGGAGCCGCCGGGAATCCGGTCCGGCGTCACCGCGTTCTTCGGCGTGCCGTAATGCAAGTTCTGGCCGTTCAGGCTGAAGGCGAATTCGTCAGTGATGGTCTTGCCGAGGATGCCGGCCCCGGCGTCGAGCAGCGCCTGCACCGCCGCGGCGTGGCGCGTGGCCGGGCCGTGCCTGGCGAGCCAGTCGGGATTGCCGCCGCCCGTCACATGACCCGCGACGTCGAAGATGTCCTTCACCGCGAAAGTGAGGCCCTTGAGCGGGCCTTGCGCGGCGCCGGCGATTGCGAAATCGCCATGCGGACAGAAGGCGCCCGTGGCAAGCGCTTGTGGCGTAAGGACCATGATGGATGACCCGCTTTCGGATGACTCGCCTTCGGGAGGACCGGCGACGCGAGGCTGCAGGAAAGGACGCCGCACGGTCAAGCCCGCGCGGGTCAGGTCTCGGTCTCGTCCGGGGCGTAGGTCTCCACCGGCTCATCCGGCTCCGGGCCGTCCGGCTCCTCCTTCTTCGGATGTAATCGCCGGATGATGATGTCGCCGTTGGGCAGCACCTCCGGGGCCGCGTATTGCGGCACGCTGTCCATCATCAGGTCCAGCGCGCGCAGCAGCTTGGACAGCGCCTCGGCCGCCAGGCGCTCGGCTTCGTCGGCGTTCTCCTGCAGCGAATCCGCCTGCGCGGCGGCCGGCGGCGTACCGAGGGGCAGCGCCAGCAGGCCGACGGCCAGAAGAGTCGAAAGTCGCATCATCGCAGCCTCCGCATGGCGTGATCGGCCGCATCCTGGCCCCTTCCGCCCGACGGTGCCACCCTTCAAGGCCAACAGGCGGATCACATCTGCGTTGCCACGGCCGCCGGCGCAACAGCTTGACACCGCGATACGCGTTTTCGCTAATGGTCGCTCCCGCCCCACGCGCTCCAGAGACCACCATGGCCAAGCCTCCGCTGCACCCGTTTGCCCAGGACCGGGCGGATTTCGACGCGCTCGGCGCCCGCGCGACCGCGATGCTCGGCGAGTACCTGCGCGCCCTGCCGGACCAGCCGGTCGACCGCGTAGTACCGCCGGAGGTGCGCCGGCGCCTGATCTCGTTGCCCCTGCCCGAGCACGGGCAGAGCCCGGCGGAGATCCTCGATTTCCTGCAGCGGGAGATCATGCCCTGGCCCATCGCCACCGGGCATAAGCGGTCCTATGGCTGGGTCAATTCGCCGCCGGCGCCGATCGCCATCCTGGCCGATGCGGTCGCCGGCACGATGGATTGCGGGCTCGACGGCTACGACCATTCCGCCATCTTCCTGATGGCGAGCGTCGGGCGCTGGATCATGGAACTGGTCGGGTTCCCGACCGAGGGTAGCCTGTGCCTGCTGGTGAGCGGCGGGTCCGCCGCCAACCTCAACGCGCTGACCGCGGCGCGGCACCGCGCCGCCGCGCGCGACGGCTGGAACCTGCGGCAAGAGGGGCTGCAGAGCGGGCGCAAGCGGCTGGTGCTCTATGCCAGCGCGGAGAGTCATTCCTCGATCCAGAAATGCGTCGAGCAGCTCGGCATCGGCACCAATCACCTGCGCGACATCCCGGTCGACGCGGAATTCCGCATGCGGCCGGAGGCACTGCGCGACGCCATCGCGACGGACCTGCGCGCCGGCCATCTGCCCTTCGCCATCGTCGCCTGTGGCGGCGCCACCAACACCGGCGCCGTCGATCCGCTGGACGCGATCGCCGACATCGCGGCGGAGTTCGGCATCTGGCTGCATGTCGACGGCGCGTTCGGCGCCTGGGCGGCGCTCGATCCGGCCTACCGGGGGCAGTTCCAGGCGCTGGCGCGGGTCGATTCCCTCACCCTCAACCCGCACAAGTGGCTGCAGGTGCCGATCGATTGCGGCGCGCTGCTGACGCGCCATCCAGAGGTGCATCGCGCCGCCTATTCGCTCACCCCGGACTATCTCGAAGCCGGACACAGCGAGGCACCGTGGCCTTATGAGCACATGTTCCAGCTGACCTACGGCAACCGGGCGCTGAAAGTGTGGGCGGCGATCGCGCGGCTGGGGCGGAGCGGCGTCGCCGAGCTCGTCACCCGCTGCAACCGGCTGGCCAGGCTGCTCGAGGCGCGGGTGCGGGCGACGCCCGATCTCGAACTGCTC
>JAEUKU010000057.1 GCA_016794075.1 Rhodospirillaceae bacterium | reverse complement strand
CCGCGCTTCTCCTTCGGCACCGGCAAGGTCGGCGATCTCGCCGGCTACACCAGCGCGGTGATCCTGGGCATCGCCGCCTTGATGATCGCCTGGGAATCCGTGGTCAGGCTGACCGCGCCGCGCAGCATTGCCTTCGACGAGGCGCTGCTGGTGGCGATTGTCGGCCTCGCCGTCAACCTCGCGAGCGCGGCGCTGCTATGGTCCAAGCACGACCATGATCATGACCATGGGCATGATCATGGGCACGACCACGGGGACGACCACGGGGACGACCACGCGCATGGACACCGCGCCGACTACAACATCCGCGCCGCCTATATGCATGTGCTGGCCGATGCGTTGACCTCCGTGCTCGCGATCGCCGCGCTCGCGGCCGGCCGCTGGCTGGGCCTCGCCTGGCTCGACCCGCTGATGGGCGTGATCGGGGCCGCCGTCATCCTGCACTGGTCGATCGGCCTGGCGCGCAACACCGGCGGCATCCTGCTCGACGTCGAGGCGGGCGGCGGCCTGGTCCAGCGGGTCCGCGCGGCGATCGAGAACGATTTCGGCGACGAGGTCGCCGATCTGCATGTCTGGCGCGTCGGCCCGGGCCACTACGCCGCCATCGTCGCCATCGTCACCGAGCGCGTCGCCGACGCGGCCGAGCTGCGAAGCTGGCTGGAGGAGCGCTTCCCCTTCGCTCACCTGACCGTCGAGCTGCGCCGCCCGCGCTCGACATAGACCATCACCGCCGTCGCCGAGATGGTGAGCACGGCGAAGCCGAAGACCATCGGCCGCACCGTGCCGTCATAGGCCTGGCCCAGCAGGTTTCCGAGCACGGTGGAGATCAGCGTCGTCAGCGATCCGATGACCGCCGCGGCAATGCCGGCGATATGACCCATCGGCTCCATCGACAGCGCGTTGAAATTGCCGAACAGGATGCCGACGCTGAAGAAAATGGCGAGCAGATAGGCCATCAGCGACCACAAGGGCGGCTGGCCGTCCGTCAGCATCGCCACCACGAAGAAGACGATCGACAGCAGCGAGCTCGCCACCAGGCCGGTCGCCGCCAGGCGCCGCATGCCGAAGCGCATCACCAGCTTGGCGTTCACCAGGGACGCGGCGCCGAAGGCGAAGGCATTGGCGCCGAAATAGAGCGGGAACAGCTCGCCCAGCCCGTATTGCTCCTGCAGGATCTGCTGCGTCGAGGTGAGATAGCCGATGAAGGCGCCGAAGATGAGCCCGGCGGTGATGGTGTAGCCGAGGGTGAATCGGTTGGTGCAGGCCTCCTTGAAGGCAAGCGTGATGCGGCGCAGCGAGAAGCTGGCGCGGCGCTCCAGCGGCAGGGTTTCCGGCTGGCGCCAGGCGAACCACACCAGGCCGATCAGGCCCTGGGTCAGCAGCACGCCGAAGATCCAGCGCCACTCGGCGAAGAACAGGATGCCCTGGCCGATCGAGGGGGCGATCACCGGCACGACGATGAAGATGGTGGTCACCAGCGACAGGATCTTCGCCATCTCGCGCCCCGAATAGAGGTCGCGGATGAGGGCGATGGAGACGATGCGCGGGCCGGCCGCGCCGATCCCCTGCAGGAAGCGGCCCAGCAGCATGACGTGGAAATTGCCGGAGAACGTGCACATCAGCGTGCCGACGAGGAAGATGGCGAAGCCCCAGTAGATCGTCGGCTTGCGCCCGATCGTGTCGGAGACGGGGCCGTAGACCAGCTGCGACAGAGCGAGGCCGAGGAACAGCGCGGTCACGATCATCTGCCGGTCGTTCTCGCGCGCGATGCCGAGATCGGCGGCGATCTGCGGCAGCGCCGGCAGCATGGCGTCGATCGAGAAGGCGATCAGCGACGACATCACCGCCATCAGCACGACGAACTCGATGCTGGCGTGATGCGCGGCGCGTGGTTGTGTCGGCGTGGTCACGGTGAATCCCCTTGGCAGGCGGGTGAATTTGCATGCGATGGATGCGCTGTCAAACAGCATCCCTGCATGGCAAGCCTGCGGAATCGCAGGCCCTTTCCGCGCCCGGCCACCATCTTGCCGATCGGCGGCGGCATGTGTTTGAATGATTGAGAACAATTCGCAGCAAAGGGATTTGCCATGGACGACCTGCATCCCGACCCGCACCGCATCGCCGATTCAGCCGGCCTGCGCGCGCTGTACGGCCATGCCGAAGGGCTGGCGCTGCGCAAGTCGATCCCGCGCCTCGACCGCCATGCGCGCGATTTCATCGCCCGTTCGCCGTTCCTCTGCATCGCCACCGCGGATGCGCGGGGTCGCGCCGATGTCTCGCCGCGCGGCGACAAGCCGGGCTTCGTGCATGTGCTGGACGATCATCACCTCGCGATTCCCGACCGCCCCGGCAACAACCGGCTCGATACCATGGTCAACATCGTCGAGAACCCGAATGTCGGGCTGATCTTCATGATCCCCGGCTTCGAGGACACCTTGCGCATCAACGGCCGGGCGGAGATCACCGCCGACCCGGCGATCCTGGCGCGCGCCGAGGTCGATGGAAAACGCCCGAAGACCGCCATCCGCGTCAAGGTGGCGGAGCAGTTCTTCCATTGCGCCAAGGCCTTCCGCCGCGCGCGCCTGTGGCAGCCGGACGCGATGGTCGACCGCAAGGCGATGCCGACCCTGGCGCGCATCATCCTCGAGCAGACGGAGGAGGCGGCGAAGCTCAAAGAGGACGAGATCCTCGCCTGCGACGCGGCGATCGAGGAGAACTACCGGACGGAGCTGTATTGAGCGCGGCGCGCAACCTCGATGCCGGGCCGGGCCATCCAGCGGCCGGTGGTGCGACCCTGCGTCGGTTGTCCGGGCTTGCCGCGGGGTGCTAGAAAAGCCCCGCATGGCTCGACCGTCCACAAACGCCGTTCATCTTGCCAATCGCCGTCTCGCCGCGGCGCTGGTGCTGCTCGGCCTGTTGCTGCAGGCGGCAGCGCCCTATCTGCCGATGCCGGCGCTGGCGGCTGGATCGCGCGCCGATGAAACAATCGTCCAGGCCGCGTCCGGCTGGGTGCCGGTCTGCCTGTCGCAGGCCTTCGGGGAGCCGCGGCCGGACCGGCAGCAGGCGCCGCATCCCGCGGATTGCCCCGCCTGCCTGGTCATGGCCCAGGCCGCCGCGACGCTGGCGCCGGGCGCGCCGCCATTGCCGTTGCCATCCGCATTCGGCGACGTCGCGACGTCGCCGTGCCAGCAGCCTGGTTCCGAGATCGCCGTTGCGGCCGGATTCTCGTCGCGCGCGCCGCCGGCTCTCGCCTGAGACCGGATGCGGCGCCAGACGCCGCCAGCTCGCAACAGATCGGATGCGCAGCCCCCGCGCAGGGGCGCGTCCACCATTCCAGGAGAACACCATGAATCGACGTCACCTGCTGCTGATCGCGGCCGCCTGCACCCTCGCGCCGCTCGCCGCCGCGGCGCATGAGTTCAAGGCCGGCGACCTTGTCATCCATCACCCCTGGGCCCGCGCCGGTGCGCAGACCCGGCCGGGCGCCGGCTATGTCGTGATCGAGAATCATGGCGCCGCGGCCGACCGGCTCACTGGCGCGGAATCGCGCATCGCCGAGATGGTCGAGCTTCATACCCATGTGATGGAGAACGGCGTCGCCAAGATGACACAGGTCGAGGCGATCGACGTTCCCGCCGGCGGCAAGGCGGAGCTGAAGCCGCACGGCTTCCACCTGATGCTCATGGGCCTGAAGCAGCCGCTGGCGGAGGGCGATACCTTCCCGGTGACGCTGGTCTTCGAGCGGGCCGGCAAGGTCGAGGTCACCTTCGTCACCGAGGCTGCCGGCGCGACCGAATCGGCGCACTGAGGGACCGCCTCGCACTCCCTGGCCGGACGCTTGCCGTCCGGCCGGCGCGGTGCATATGCGGCGTTGAACGTCGGGCAAAAAAATGTGTTGCGTCGGTCAGAAAACCGACCTACAGCACGGCGATTGATCGCGGAACGGGACGAGTGCGGTGAGGGAGTGAGGCAGTGAGCGCGCGCGACGGGCTCGCCGGTTTTGCGGCAGTTCCATCCGATCCGGACAAACGCGCGCGCTGAGGCTGCGGATGGCCCCTGCCGAGTCCAAAGTGCTGCGCCTGGTCCCGCATTTCTTCCGTGAGGGGAAATGGCCGGTGGCCTACGACCCGGTCGGCGGCATGCAGAACCAGGTCTGGCAGATGGTGCGCGATCTCGATGCGGCCGGGGTGGCGCAGACGGTGGTCACCAGCCACATCCCGGGCGCGGCGCGGCGGCAACGGCTGTTCCGGCATTCGGAGCTCCAGGCGATCGGCCTGGCGCCGCCGGCCTTCCTGGCGGCGCGTCTGCTGAATTTCTCCTGGTTCTGCGCGCTCATCCCCTATCTGCTGCGGCACTTGCGGCGCTACGACGTGGTGCATCTGCACCTCGATCATTCGATCTGGTGCCGCCTGCTCGCCTCAATCATCAAGCTCGCCCGCGTACCGCTGGTGATCTCGCTCAACGTCTCGCTGCTCAGCGACGGCGACGGCGACCCGACCCTGGCGAATGCGCGCCTCGGCCTGCGCGACCGGCTGGAGCAGCGCGCGCTGCGCGTCGCCGACCGCGTGGTGGCGCTGAGCCGGCACCAGGCGCAGATGATGCACCTGCTGGCGCCGGAGAAGCGCGACCAGGTCTGGATCATCCCGGACGCGATCGACGCGGAGGACTTCCGCCTGGGCGTCGATGCCGATGACGTGGCGCGGCTGCGTGCCCGCTGCGGGATTCCGTCGGGCACGCCCGTCGTCTCCTTCATCGGGCGGGTGAGCGAGGAGAAGGGCTGGCGCGACATCCCCGACATCGCCGCGCGCCTCACCGAAGCCGGCATCTTCTTCCTCGTCTGCGGCGACGGGCCCTGCCGCGGGCCGCTGGAGAAAGCGCTGGCCGCGCGCTGCCGGCCCGGCAGCTGGGCGATCACCGGCTTCGTGCCGCGCGCCGAGGTGAAGGCGGCGCTGCAGATGTCGCGGTCGATCATCCTGTCGTCCCGCCGCGAGGCCTTCGGCAGCATCCTGCTCGAGGCCATGGCCTGGGACGTGCCGGCGGTCGCCTACCGCGTCGGCGGCATCCCCGACGTGGCGGGCGAGCCGGCCGCCATCGCGCTGGTGCCGCCGCGCCGGAGCGACGCGCTGGCCGCCAAGGTGCTCGACCTGCTGGCGGACCAGGCGCAGCACCGGATCCTGGTCGAACGCGGCCGCGCGCGGGTCAAGGCCTTCTCCACCGATGCGGCGCGCGATCAGCTGCTGCGGCTCTATCGCGGTCTGCGCCACGCCGATTCGCGCCGGCAGGAAGCGCCGGCATGGCTGTGACGGCATGCTGGTGAAGGTTCGGCACGGCGGCCGGTATCGCCGGTATGCCGGCTGGCATGCGCGGCGGCGCGCGGGAAGGCCGCGATGATCCACTTCGTCACCACGCGCGATCACGGCTACACCTTCCGTCATCTGGTGCCGCGGCTCGGCGCGGACGTGGCGCGGCGCTGGACCTACGAGAAGCTGTTCCATCGACGGGCGCTGCCCGGCGGCACCTGGGTCTTTTGCGACCAGGAACGGCTCTCGCCGCACGAGCTGGCCCTCGCCGCCCGCATCGCGCATCACTTGCGCGCCGGCGGCGCCCGGGTGCTGAACGACCCGGCGCGGGTGGTCGGACGTGGAGAGCTGCTGCGGCGCCTGAAGGCGGCGGGGATCAACCGTTTCTCCGCCTGGCGCGCCGATGCAGACCCGCGGCCGGACACGTTCCCGGTCTTCATCCGCAACGAATACGACCATCGGGTCGGCACGCCGCGCCTGCTGGCGAGCCAGGCGGAGCTCGACGCCGAGCTCCTGCGCCTGCGCGCGCAGGGCTATCCGCTCGCCGGCAAGCTGGTCATCGAATATGCGGGCGAGGAAGTGGCGCCGAGGCTCTGGCAGCGCCTGCAGACCTATTGCGTCGGCGGCGTCATCATCGCGCATACCTGCGCGGTCGACTTCAAATGGGTGGTGAAGGACCTGAAGGATCACGCGCGGCTGGAGGCGCACCCGCACTTCGACCGGATCCTCGCCGACGAACAGGCCTTCATCTACGGCAATCTCCACGCGGAGGCGCTGCGCCGCGCCTTCGCGGTGGCGGAGATCGACTACGGCCGCGCCGATTTCGCGCTGGTCGGCGGCCATCCGCAGATCTACGAGATCAACACCAATCCCACGCATGCCGATCACGCGAAGCTGTTCCGCCAGATCCATCCGCGCCGGAGGGAGGTGCAGCGCTTCAGCGAGGACGCGGTGCATGCCGCCTTGCGCGCGCTGGATAGCGCCGGCGCCGGCCCCATCGCGATCGAGGATGAGATGCTGCCCCGCGCGTCGCGGTCGCGCCGCGCCTGGTGGCAGCGCCTGCTGCGCCATCCGGCGCCGGCGCCCAGGCTGCCGCGGCCATGATCCTGCGCGCGCCGGCCACGCCAAGCGCCGCGACGGCGCTGCGGATCGCCGCGCTGGCGGCGTTCGATTTCGAGTCGGACGCTTATGGCGATCTGCTCGCGCGCGCCGGGGTGACCGCCTTCCAGGCGCCGGGCTGGCTGGCGGCGTTCTACCGCCATCTCGCGCCGGCCTTGCGGGCGGAGCCGCTCATCGTCGTCGGCCGTGACGGCGATGGCGTCCTGCAACTCGTCGTGCCGCTGCTGCGCCGGGAAGCGGCGGGGCTGACGCGCATCGACTATGCCTTCGGCGGGGTATGCGACTACGCCCTGCCGGTGGCGGCGCGCGGTCTCGACCTCGCCGCCGCAACCGCGGGGTTCCTCCGCGCGCTCGGGCCGCACGACCTGCTTGCCATCGCGCCGGTGCGGGCAGGCGATGCCGAGACTTGGCAGGGCTTGTTCGGATGCGCGCCGGAGGCACTGAGCTTCGGCAGCCATCTTGCCGTCAGTCCAGGCGACAGCCTCGCCTGGCCGGTGCACCGGCCGGGCTCCTCCCGCATCGCCGGGCTGGCGCGCAAGGCGCGGCGACTCGCTGAACTGGGTCCGCTGCGCCTGCAGATCGTCGCTGGCCCGGCGGCGGCCGATGCGCTGCGGCTGGCGGCGGAGCTGCGGCGCGGGCGCTTCGCCGACGATCCGCTGCAGAGCGTGGCGGGCCGCGCCTTCTACGCGGAGGTGGCCGCGCGCGCCGACGGGGCCGCGCGAACCTATGTCATGACCTGCGGCGACGATACGGTCGGAATCCTGTTCGGCCTCGTCGATGGCGGCTGTTTCCGCTACCTGGTGCTCGGCTGCGACTACGCGCGCTTCGGCCGCTTCTCCCCGGGCATGATCCTCTTCGACCGCGTGATGGCGGCGTGGTTCGGCGCGGGCGGTACGGCCTTCGACTTCACCATCGGCGATGAGCCGTTCAAGTCGGAATTCGGCGCGGTGCGGGCGCCCATGTGCCGATTCCTCCGCCCGGTGACGCCGCAGGGCGCGGCCCTGGCCGAAGCGATCCGCGCGGGACTCGCGGCATGAGCGGCGGCGGGATCGACGATCGCATGCTGGCGGATGCGGCGCTGGTGGTGGCGCATCCCGACGACGAGGTGCTGTGGTTCGCCTCGATCCTGGCGCGCGTCGGCCGGGTGATCATCGCCTTCCGCGACCACGATGCCGCGCCCGACCTGGGGCGCCGCCGCGCCGCCGCGATGGCGGAGCTGCCCTATCGCGGTCTGATCGCCCTGGCGATTCCCGAGGCCGGGTCGTTCGACGGCGCGAACTGGGATGCGCCGACGCCGAACGAGGTCGGCCTGGAACTGAACGCGGTCGCCGATGACGGCCAGGAGGCCGCGCGCTACCGCGCGAATTTCGCCGCCTTGCGTGCGGCGCTGCGGCCGTTGCTGGCCGGACGCCGGCATGTCTTCAGCCACAACCCCTGGGGCGAATACGGGCACGAGGATCACGTCCAGGTCTATCGCGCGGTCGACAGCCTGCGGCGCGAGCTCGGCTTCCGCCAATGGGCGACCACCTATTGCTCCGATCATTCTGCCCGGCTGGCCGCCCGGTTCGCCGCGCCCGCCGTGCCGGCGGTCCGGCGCGCGGTCGACGGCGCCGCTGCCCGCCGCATCGCCGCCATCTACCAGCGGCACGGCTGCTGGACCTGGCTCGCAGACTGGACCTGGCCGGCGGCGGAATTCCTGCTGCCCATGCCGCTGCCGGCGGCGGATGCTTCGGGCGGGCAGGAATTGCCGCTGACCATGGTGCCGTCTTCCGGCGGCGGGGCGCGGCGCTGAGGCTTCGCGGAACAGCCACCGCCGCCGTGACGTTCCAGGATCAGGCGATCCAGCAACGGAGCGAGACCATGCCACGCGGCGACAAGAGTGCCTATACCGGCCGGCAGAAGCGCAAGGCCGAGCACATCGAGGAAGGCTACGAGGAGCGCGGCGTCCCCGAGAAGGAGGCCGAGCGGCGCGCCTGGGCCACCGTCAACAAGGACGAGGGCGGCGGCAAGAAGAGCGGCTCCGGCCGCGGCAAGAAGCCGAGCAACGCCGCCGCGCGCAAAGGCGGCAGGAAAGGTGGCAAGGCGGCGGCCAAGAAGCGCGCCACCAGGAAGAGCGCAGCCAAGAAGAGCGCGGCCAAGAAGGCGGGACGGAAGAAGAGCGCAAAGCGCTAGCGGCGCTCTAGCTTTCCGCCCGGCTCCCGCGCGCCTTCAGGTTCGCGGCGAGCTCCTCCAGAATCGGCACCTGCCCGGGCAGCAGCCGCTGGCGCGCCTCGGCCAGGGTGAACCACTGCCCGCGATCCACCTCGGGGAACCGCGCGCGCTTGCCGGAGCGCGGCGGCCATTCCATCTCGAATTCGTTGCTCTTCACCTGGGCTTCGTCGACCTCGCCCTCCACCGCCCAGGGATGGATGACCTTGCGGCTCGGCTGCGGGCAGGGGGAGAGCGCGATGGCCTCGCCCGCGACGGCCTGCCCGACCTCCTCGAGGAATTCCCGCTTGGCCGCCGCGAGGCTGTCCTCGCCCGCGGCGAATTCGCCCTTGGGAATCGACCAGGCGCCGAGATCCTTCTTCGCCCAGAACGGCCCGCCCGGATGAACCAGGAAGACCTCCAGGCCGCCGGCGCGCCGGCGGAACACCAGCAGGGCCGCGCTGCGCGTCATGCCAATACACCCTCGCTGCTCAAGCGCTCCTCCACGGCAAGCGTTTACCCAAGGTCGCCTTCCCATCGCGTCGCAAGGTCGCACGCGGGAGACCCCGGCGTCTTCGGCCTGGACCTGAAACGTCCGGCGCGGGATGCTGGGTGGCGGCGTCGCGCGCTCTGCCCGGCGCCTGCGCGCATCCGTCGCCGCCGCTTGCCGCACCCATGACCCCGACCGGACTTGACCGATGCATGCCGCCCTGTTGTTCCTCCATCTGGCCGCGGGCTCGATCTGGGTGGGCGGCCATCTGGTGCTCGCCGTCAGCCTGTTGCCGGAGGCCGTCTCCAAGCGCGATCCCGGCCTCATTCGCGGCTTCGAGCGGATCTATGAACGCGTCGGCTTGCCGGCGCTGGTGATTCAAGTCGCCACCGGATTGTGGCTCGCCCACCAGCTGCGGCCGGGGCTTGCGAGCTGGATGGCGTGGGACGATCCGGTCGCCCAGACCATCGCCCTCAAGCTCGCCTGCCTCGCGGCGACGGTGGCGCTGGCCGCCCATGCGCGGCTCGCGATCATCCCGCGGCTGGACGCTGCGCGCCTGCCGATGCTCGGCATCCATATCGTCGCGGTCACCGGCCTCGCCCTGGCCTTCGTGTGGCTCGGCGTCGCCTTCCGCTATGGCGGCGTGTGAAGGTGGACAAAGGCGGCTACTGGCGGAAGGGGTGGGATTCGAACCCACGATACGGTTTTGCCGTATACGCACTTTCCAGGCGCGCGCCTTCGACCGCTCGGCCACCCTTCCGCTGGTCCCCGCGTCGCAGATCCGGGCTGGTCGCCGCCCTAGACGCTGGGAACGGCGCGGAACCTAGCCAAGGCGGGTGCCGATGGCAACAGCGGAGACGGCGCAGAAACTGGCGCCGAAACCAGGAAAATCGGCCGATACCCACGTATTCCAGTGATGGTTTGATGAAAAGTGCCCCGCGCGCTGCATCGCATGGGTGCGGACCCGGGATTCTGCCGATATACTGAAAATATGTCGCCTTTACGCATGGTTGGGCTGGGCCTGCTGGCGGTCGCGCTGCTTTTCGGCGCGGCCAATATCTGGTTCTGGATCATCGACGCCCCCGGCGGCGGCATTTCGCTCCTGGACGTCTGGGTCAAGGTCAGCGCCCGCAGCCTGGGCGGCACGCAATACGTCATCGAGCACTATACCTGGCCGCCCATCTGGCAGGGCATCCATGTGCTGCTGATCCAGCCGGCCTGGCTCATCACGGGTGCCGTCGCGCTGGTCTGCATCGGCCTCGGCCGCAAATGGGAAGAGTGAGGCGCTGAGCCGCCGGCTCGCCGCTCAGCTGTCGTGCATCTTCAAGGCGGCGATGAAGGCGGATTGCGGGATCTCGACATTGCCGTATTGCCGCATCCGCTTCTTGCCTTCCTTCTGCTTCTCCAGGAGCTTGCGCTTGCGGGTGATGTCGCCGCCATAGCATTTTGCGGTGACGTCCTTGCGCAGCGCGCTGATGGTCTCGCGCGCGATCACCTTGGCGCCGATCGCCGCCTGCACCGCGATCTTGAACAGCTGGCGCGGGATCAGATCCTTCAGCTTCACGCACAGCGCGCGGCCGCGGGTCTCCGCCTGCGACTTGTGCACGATGCAGGACAGCGCGTCGACCGGATCGCCGTTGACCATGATGTTCAGCTTCACCAGGTCGCCCTCGAGATATTCCTCGAGGTGATAGTCGAAGCTGGCATAGCCGCTGGAGACCGATTTCAGGCGGTCGTAGAAATCAAACACCACTTCGTTCAGCGGCAGCTTGTAGACCACCATGGCGCGGTTACCGGCATAGGTCAGGTCCATCTGGATGCCGCGCCGCTCCTCGCACAGCTTCAGGATGGCGCCGAGATACTCGTCGGGCACCAGGATCGTCGCCTTGATCCACGGCTCTTCGATATGGTCGATCTTCACCACGTCCGGCATGTCGGCCGGGTTGTGCATCTCGATCATCGACCCGTCGTTCATGAAGATCTTGTAGACGACGCTGGGCGCGGTGGTGATGAGGTCGAGGTTGAACTCGCGCTCCAGGCGCTCCTGGATGATCTCCAGGTGCAACAGGCCCAGGAAGCCGCAGCGGAAGCCGAAACCGAGCGCGGCGCTGGTCTCCATCTCGTAATGGAAGCTGGCATCGTTCAAATGCAGCTTGGCGAGACTGTCGCGCAAAGTCTCGAAATCCGCCGCGTCGACCGGGAACAGGCCGCAGAAGACGACCGGCACGCTGGGCTTGAAGCCGGGCAGCGCTTCGGCCGTCGGGCGGCGCTCCTCCGTGACCGTGTCGCCGATCTTGCAATCCGCCACCGCCTTGATGCCGGCGGTGATGAAGCCGACCTCGCCGGGGCCGAGCTCGCCGACGGTCTCCGCCTTCGGCGTGAAGACACCGACGCGGTCCACGTCATAGGTGGAGCCGGTCGACATCATCTTGATCTGCTGCTTGGCTTTCAGCTTGCCGTCGACCACCCGCACCAGGATGATGACGCCGAGATAGGCGTCGTACCAGCTGTCGATCAGCATGGCCTTCAGCGGCGCCGCCTCGTCGCCCTTCGGCGCCGGCAGCCGCTCGCACACCGCTTCCAGCACCTGGTCGATGTTGAGCCCGGTCTTGGCCGAGATCTCGACCGCGTTCGAGGCGTCGATGCCGATCACGTCCTCGATCTGCTGCTTCACGCGCTCCGGCTCGGCCGCGGGCAAATCGATCTTGTTCAGGACCGGCACGATCTCGTGGTTGTTGTCGATCGCCTGGTAGACATTGGCGAGGGTCTGCGCCTCGACGCCCTGGGAGGCGTCCACCACCAGCAAGGATCCCTCGCAGGCGGCGAGGCAGCGGCTGACCTCGTACGCAAAATCCACGTGCCCGGGCGTATCCATCAGGTTCAGCTGATAGGTCTCGCCGTTCTTCGCCTTGTAGGCGAGGCGCACGGTCTGCGCCTTGATGGTGATGCCGCGCTCGCGCTCGATGTCCATGGAATCGAGCACCTGCTCCTTCATCTCGCGGGCGGAGAGGGCGCCGCAATACTGGATCAGCCGGTCGGCCAGGGTGGACTTGCCGTGGTCGATATGGGCGATGATCGAGAAATTGCGGATATGGGCGAGGTCGGTC
>JAEUKU010000040.1 GCA_016794075.1 Rhodospirillaceae bacterium | reverse complement strand
CCCGCCATCCTGCGCGCCGTGGAAGCCAGCGCTACGCGGGCCGGATTCTCCGTTGCCCGCGTGACGCTCGAGGTGCAGGGCATCTGCGACGCCTGCGCCAAGAAGGCGGCGTAGCATCTCATTTCTGCGAAGATGTCACCTCAATCCAGGACGACAACCGCCCGACCCAACCAGTTCAGCTGAAGGAAGGACCCGGGTGCCTCGAAAATTTGCCCATTGGTGCTCGCTTGCGTTCGGGCTCTTTGCGTCAGCGACGTGCCTTGCGGACGCACCTTCGACTCCCCAGCTGGCAGACAATAGCGCGGCGGCGCTCCCGACAATTTACCGCGCCGATATGGTGAACGACGGACGGCCCGAGGGCTTTTACAGCCTCAAGTTCGGAGCCGATTCGAAAGTCTGCCAGACCCTCGACGGCGCGATGCGCCGGAAACATAAAGTGGATGCCCGTCGCAGCCAGGATTCGAACAGGGATCTGCTGCTTGGCAGCGAGTACTCCATCAAATGGGTTGACCTCAAGGATCACCTCAATCTGCCGGTCTCCCGCGCCGACATCGACCTCAACAACGACGGCCAAGCCGAGACAGTCTATCGGTTGGCTTCCATGCTAGGCGGACCTTACCTCTACGAATTGGCCATCACCGACGGATACCCTGCAGGGGAATCCGTGCTCACCAAGGAAAGAAAATCGGAGATCCTTGGAGCGCCTCTTGACGATCCGAAATGGGGCGGCGTGCAGCGAAACGTAGTGCTCATCATGCCGCCACGATACATCGCCGGCACATCTGATACTGTCGAGACGATCGTTCCGGCATTGCCCGCAGGCATGACTTTGCCGCTCTCGCTCATATCGGATGTTGTCTTCGTCGAAGGCCGACACTATGTCGTGCTCGGCCCGGCCTATGACCTCAAGGCCCCTCCGATAGAACTCTACGTCTTCGAGACACGCGCGCTACGGGACCACTCGCTTGTGTGTTCCTTTGAAGCGAACCTTGCGCTCCAAAAGCCGTAACTGCTGTCACCCCATGAACTGCCCGCCATTCACCTCGATCACCTGGCCGGTGACGTAGCCCGACATCGCCTCCGAGGCGAGGTAGAGCGCGGTGCCGGCGCAATCCTCGGCGGTGCCGAGGCGCGCCAGCGGGATGCCCTTGCGGGTAGCCTCCAGCTTTTCCGGCGTCGAGTGGCGCTGGTGGAAGGCGGTGTCGATGGTGCCGGGCGACAGCGCGTTGACCCGGATCCTGTCGGGCGCCAGTTCGCGGGCGAGCGAGCGCGAGAAGGTCGAGACGAAGGCCTTGGCGCTGCTGTAGACGCTGGAGCCGGGCGAGCCGCCGGTGCGCGCCGAGATCGAGCTGACATTGATGATCGAGCCGCCCCCGCTCCTGCGCATCGCCGCGGCCGCCGCCTGGGTCGCATGCACCAACGAGCGGACATTGAGGTCGAGGACCCGGTCGTAGAAGGCGTCATCCAGCTCCGCCAGCAGCTTGCGCGCCACCAGCCCGCCGGCATTGTTGACCAGCACGTCGAGGCGGCCGAAATGCGCGACGGTCTCGGCCACCAGCGCCTCGGCGGCGCCCGCTTGCGTGATGTCGCGCGCCAGCAGCAGCGCTTCCCCGCCCGCCGCCTGGATCGCCGCGGCGACCTCCCGCGCCTCCGTCTCGCCGGCCAGATAGTGCACCGCCACTTTCATCCGCACGCCGCCGAAGGCGCGCGAGATCGCGCCGCCGATCCCGGTCGCGCCCCCTGTCACCAGGGCCACGCGCCCGGCCAGATCTTCCAGCATCCGCCTCTCCGTATTCCGGTCTCCCGGGATACGGTGTTAGCACCTGCGCCGGAAAATCAGAAGGCGCTACCCGGCCATCTGCCGCTCCGCCCGGCGCGGCACCAGCTTGCGATAGAGGTGCCAGGTCGCATGGCACAGCAGCGGCATCGTCACCACCAGGCCGATGAAGAGCGGGATGGCGCCGAGCACCAGGCCGGCGACCACAATCAGGCCCCAGGCCGCCATCGGCACCGGATTGCCCGCCACCGCGCGAACCGAGGTCCAGATTGCCGTGCCCAATCCGACGTCGCGGTCGAGCAGCAGCGGGAACGAAACCACGCCGATCATCAGCGCGAGAGCGGCGAACAGGAAGCCGATCGCGCAGCCGAGACCGATCAGCCACCAGCCGGCCGGCGTCTGCAGCACCTGCTGCACGAAGAAACCCACGGTCTGGATCGGCTGCACCCCGTGCAGCGCGACATAGATGCCATAGGCCGTCGCCAGCCACAGCAGATAGAGCGCGACCAGGATGACGCCCAGCATGGCGATGGCGCCGAAATTCCGCGACCGCACGACGCCGGCGGCATAGCTCCAGGTCGGGTGATCCTCCCTTCGGCGCAAGGCGTCGATCTCGCGCCGCCGGCTCATCTCGTAGAGCACCACGCCGACGAACGGCCCCACGATGGCGGTGCCGGAGACGATCGGGAACAAGAACGGCAGCAGCTGGTAGTTGAAGGCGACCGCGGCGATGAGCAGGCTCACCAACGGATAGATGCCGATCAGGAAAAAGACGTCCGTGCGATAGGCGGCGAGATCGCGGTATCCCAGCACGAGGGCATCTCCCAGGTCGGCGAGGGCGATGCGCTGCACCGCGAGCGGCGCGGTGAACATGTGCGTCGAGGTCCGGTGCATCGACTTGCCCGCGCGTTCGACGCCATGAGCGAGGCCGGCGACCTCGTCCGACATGTATTCGATGGGATTGCGGATCGTATGCGGCATGACTGATCCTCCGAACATGCAGGTTCGCGAGGTCGTCAGCCCGGACTGGCCGCTTCTTCGATGGGCGCTTGCCGGGCCACTGCCCCGCCGGCACGCGCCCAAGTCGGACAACGGTCACGACCCACGCCGCGACCTGTCGGATGGGCGGAGTATATGCCACGCGCGGGCGGGCGTCTGCCCCGAACTTGAGATGCTCGGAACGCCCCGCATCTCCACACGTCACCCCGGCCTTGAGCCGGGGTCCATGCTGCCGCTGCCCGTGCGGTGGGACGATGGATCCCGGCTCAAGGCCGGGATGACGAACGAGACTGAAATTCCAGATTGTGCGGCACTATTGGCGCAGCGCCTGGCCGACGAACCTCTCGAAATGACTCAGATCCGGCGTCCTGGCGCCGACGATCTTGCCCTCGTCGTCCCAGCGGCGGAGCTTGATGGCGTCGGCGGCGAAGCGCTCGGCTTCGTATTTGCGGGTCTCTTCCGGCGACATCAGCCCGCCCTGCAGCTTGAGGCTCTGGATCGAGGCGGCGGAGAGCAGCTCGTAATAGCCCTTCTCGACCGTTGCCAGATAGCGCTTGGCGGCGACGTGCAGGCGCACCGGCTCGGTCACGTCAGGGCCGAAATGCTGCGACAGCCAGGCGGAGCCGAGGCTCTCATGCTCGGTGTCGATGCCCTTATCGGCGATGTCCTGCGGCAGATCGTGCAGCAGATGGCCGATATCGTGCAGCAGCGTGGCGGTGATCAGTGCCGGCGAAGCGCCGTCGCGCTCGGCGCAGGCGCCGCATTGCAGCGCGTGCTCGAGCTGCGAGACGCCTTCGCCGTAATTGTCGGCGCCGCGCCTGGAGAAGGCGGCGCGGATGGCGTCGAGCGCACTCATGCTGCGGCTCCGTTCAGCTTAAGTTGCAGCACGCGCAGGCGGCTCTCCATCCCGTCCTTGTCCACGTAGCAGCCCTGCAGGCGCCGGCGGCCCTTGTTGGGGTCGAAGGCGGTGCGGCCGTGCAAGGCGCGCTCGTTCTGCATCACCACCAGATCGCCGGGGCCGAGGCGGAATATCACCTCGCGCTCGGGCCGCTTCAGGATCGCGGCGAAGGCGCGATAGGCCTCGTACCACGGCTCGACCAGCTCTTCGGCCACGTCGATGCCGGAGAAGGAGCGGTTGTTGAAATGCACCGCCGTGATGCGGCCCTCATCGTCGACGGAGATCAGCGGCGTGCGGGTACTGAGATCGGCGTCCTTGTCGGCGAAGCGGAAGCTGGCCGGCACGCGGGTGAGCAGATCGAAGTGCTCCGGCGCCTCCCGGCGCAGCTGCTCGGCAGCGGCGAAGCCGTCCACCAGCAGGGTGTCGCCGCCCGGCGCCTCGGATTCCAGGCAATGCAGCAGCTGCACGCCCGGCGTCGGGTCGCGATAGGGATTGTCGCTGTGGACGCCGAGGCCGAGGGCGGTGTTGGCGAGGTTGTTCGGGTCGGGCACCGAAATGACGTCGAACAGCTTGCCGTAATTGGTGGTGCGCACGTAGCCGAGG
>JAEUKU010000027.1 GCA_016794075.1 Rhodospirillaceae bacterium | reverse complement strand
ACCTGTATCCAGAAGTAGCCTCATGTCGTTGATGCCCGGTCCTTCGCGGCCGGGAACCCAAGCCTCCGAACTCACCCGCCGGGCGCCAGCCCGGCGGGTGTTTTTCCGTCCACATCCTGGCCGGTCGCCGCTTGACGTTCGGCGCCGCCGCGGCACATCGTCGGCCATGATCGAAACGGCGCGCCTCCGCCTGAGGTCCTGGAATGAAGCCGATCGGGAAGCGTTCGCCGCGCTGCATGCCGCTCCCGCGGTCATGCAGGACTATGGCGGTCCGATCGCGCGGGCGGAGAGCGATGCGAAGCTCGTTCGCTACATGGCGACCTTCGCGCGAACCGGCTTCTGCCGTTGGGCCATCGAGACGCGGCAAGGCGCGTTTCTAGGCTATGCCGGCCTCATGCCGTCGGCCGCCGATCAACCGCTCGGCGCGCATGTCGACATCGGCTGGCGGCTGCGGCGCGCCGCCTGGGACCGCGGCTATGCCTCCGAAGCGGCAGCCGCCGCGCTGGGCGACGCCTTCGCCCGGATCGGTCTGCACGAGGTTCTCGCCTATTCGGCGCCGGACAATGCCCGGTCACAGGCGGTGAAGACGCGCCTCGCGCTGCGGCGTGATCCGGCGCGCGATTTCACGATCACATATGACGGCATCGGCCAATGGCGGGGGCTGGTCTGGCTCGCTCGCCTTGAGTCCGCATGCTGACACTTTGTGTCACTACCATGCGCTAAGACTTCTCCAGGCGCGATGCTGCGCTCCGGATGCCCTGCCTGCCGGCCACGGATGGACCGGAAGATGACGCGCGGTTCCATTTGGCCGCGTGAGGGGCGCTTGTATCCGGCTGTTGAGAGCGGATCGGATGTGGAGGTTGTCATGTTGCAGGTCATTTCATTCCGGCGCCTGCCGTTTTGCGGGCGCATTGCAGATCGCGGGGCCGACCGCGCGTCGGCACCGATTCTCCGTTTCACGCGGGCCCTGTTGCGGCGGCCCGTGGCGGCGTGGCGGCGGCATCGTGACGAGCAGCTGCTGCAGGCCCTGAACGACCATCAGCTGCGCGACATCGGCATCTCCCGCGCGGATATCGGCCACCTGGCGCGGCATGGACGGATGCGCTGAGGCGGCAGGTCGGCCGCGGCATCGCCACGATGCCGCCCGGGCATCACCGGGGATTTGCGGTGCCGGTCCAGGGGCTTAGCGCGCCGGGCCGGCGGGCGGCGCAGGATCAACACGCGGCCGTGACTTGCAGTGCGGGGATCCGGGGTTAAGTTGACCGGAGCAATCGTTCCGGTCAGCTTCGCCCCATGCCCAAAGCCGCGTCGCGCGCATCGCCGATCTCGCCCTACCTTCCCTGGCTCGACCGGGCGGGGCGCGTCTCGGCGTCCAAATCCGCGGTCCTCGGTCTGCTGCTGCTGCCCGGCCTCTATGTCGTCTGGCAGCTGACGAGCGGCGGCTACGCGCGGCCCTACATTATGGCCAATCATGACCTGGGGCTGTGGTCGATCCGGCTGCTGTTCGTGACGCTCCTGGTGACGCCGCTGCGCCAGGTGGCAGGCTGGCCGAAGCTGATCCAGGTCCGACGGATGATCGGGGTGGCGGCGTTCGGCTACGCGCTGGCGCATTTCCTGTTCTACGCGCTGGACAAGTCGCTGCAATGGGGTGTCATCGCCAGCGAGATCGCGCTGCGCTACTATCTCACCATCGGTTTCGCCGGGCTGCTGGTGCTGCTGGCGCTGACGGCGACTTCGACAGACGGCATGCTGCGGCGTCTCGGCGGCAAGCGATGGATCGCATTGCATCGCCTGGTCTACGCGGCGGGCGCGCTGGCGGTCGTCCACTTCTTCATCCAGTCGAAGGCCGATGTGACGGAGCCCTTCGTGATGGGCGGATTCTTCGCCTGGCTCATGCTCTATCGCCTCGCGGCGCGGCGTGGTCCCGTGACGATGCCGACCCTGCTGGCGCTGGCGGTGCTTGCCTGCGTCCTCACCGCCGGCGCCGAGACGCTTTACTATCACCTGAAATCCGGCGCGGACGTCCTGCGCATCCTCGCCGCCAACCTGAGTCCGGATATCGGCGTGCGTCCAGCCTGGCTGGTGGGCGCCGCCGGCCTGGTGATGGCATTGCTGGCTTTCGCGCGCACGCTCAAGGGCGCCGAACGACGCGGCGCGCCAGCCGGCGCCTGAAGGGCTAGAACTTCCGCGCCTGGACGATGTTGACTAGGATGGTCGTCTCGCCCAGCGCCTTGCAGGCCTCCAGCCGGTGCAGGCCGCTCACCAGGACGAAGCGGGCCTTGTCGGCGCGGACCAGGATCGGCGATTCCATGCCCTTCTCGGCGATGCTCTCCGCCAGCGCCTGAACCTTGGCCGCGTCGATGGGCTTGCGCAGCGCCTGCGGGATGTAGATCTCCGCGATCTTGACGCTGACTGGCTTCATCGGCGGGTCGCTCCGCTTGCGGTTGGACGGCGACCCTGACCGAGCGGCCGGCCGCGGTCAAGCCTTGACGACACGCGCCGCCGGCAGGGTGAGGCGCAGGATGGTGCCCTTGCCCTTCACGCTCTCGATCTCCAGCGCGCCGCCATGCAGCTCGGCGAAGGAGCGGGAGAGCGGCAGGCCGAGGCCGGTGCCCTCGACGGTGGTCTGCGAATCGCTCACCCGTCCGAATGGGGCCCAGGCGGTCTCGATCTCCTCCGGCGTCATGCCCGGGCCGTCATCCTCGATCTCCAGCGCCAGGTCGCCCGCGGGCCCTCGCGTCGCGCGCAGGGCGATGTGGCCGCCGGCGGGAATGAACTTGTGCGCGTTGCCGAGCACGTTCACCAGGATCTGCAGCAGCTTCTGGCGGTCGGCCCGCAGCGTCAGGCCGCTATCGGCGATCCGCACGTCGAGCGCCTGCCCCTTGGCGGCGAGCTGGCCGCGCATCAAGTCGGTCGCTTCCTCGACCACCTCGCGCAGCAAGAACGCGGTTTCGGTGAGCTCCATCTTGCCGGCCTCGATCTTGGACAGATCCAGGATCTCGTTGATCAGGCCTAGCAGGTGCTGCCCGCCGGTGAGGATCGAGTTGGCATAGTCGCGATAGGCGGGCGAGACGCCGGGGCCGACCTGTTCGCCGGCGATCATCTGGGCGAAGCCGATAATGGCGTTGAGCGGCGTGCGCAATTCATGGCTCATGTTGGCGAGGAAGGCCGATTTGGCGCGGTTTGCCTGATGGACCCGGGTGAGTGCCGCCATCAGCTTGGCCTGGGTGCCGGCCAGCTCGTCCTCGCGCTGTTTCGACTCGGTGACGTCGATGATGTAGCTGTCGAAGGAGCGCGCGCCGCGCTGCGGGTCCTCGACCGCCCAGGCGACCTCACGCGCCCAGCGCGTTTCGCCGGTCACCGGATGGATGAAGCGGAACTCGATGTCATAGACCACGCCGGCATCGCGCCGGTTGCGTTCCATCTCCAGGTAGCGCTGCCGGTCGTCGGGATGGATCACACTGTGCCAGAGCTCGACGTCGGCGATGCCTTCGGGCGAGATGGTGCCGAACATTGCCGGCGCGTCGCGGCCGTAGATGCGCACGCCGCCCTGGTCGTAGCTGGTGCGGCTGTCGCCCTGCTGGCCGTGGCAATAGGCGATGTTGCGCATGTTGTCGAACAGCAGGCGCAGGCGCTCCTCGCCCTCGCGCGCGACCAGTTCGCTGCGATGCTCCTCGGTGACGTCGATATAGACGCCGATCACGCCGCCGCCGGCGACCGGCGTCTCCGCGACGCGGAAGCTGCGGTCGCGCGAATGATGGATCGCCATCCGCCCGGCGGTGCGGCGGCGCTCCAAGCGTTCCGCCAGCATGTCTGCGGCGCTGAAGCCGTCGAAGCGGTTGCCGGGCACCGAGTAATAGATCCTGGCCAGCTCGTCGAAATGGCGGCCGACGTAGACCTCGTGTTCGAGGCCGGGATAGACCAGCGTCCGATAGGCCTCGTTGAAGGCGAGCAGCCGGTCCCGATCGTCCCAGACCGCCAGGCCGACTCGCGCGAGGTCGAGGGCCGCGCCGAGCGATTCCATCTGGCTTGCTTCCAGCCGACCTATCATCCCCCACCGAGTCCACGCGCAGGCTGAGCGAATCTTGGACCACGGGACTCCCCTCGGCAACAGTAATCGCGCGGTGGGCGCCACGCCCCGCAGCTGGCGTGGCGCGGCCGGACTTGACGCCTATCGGCGGTCGAGTGCGCGGATGAGCGGATCGTAGAAAGCGGCCGGCAGCAGGCGCAGGAGGCGCGCGATCCAGGCGAGAAGCGTCGGGAAGCTGACATAGGATTGCCTTGCCACAATCGCCGCCGCCAGGCGATCGGCGGCTGGATCGAGCGCCATGGCCATCGGCTTGCTGCGCTTCTTGCGCGTGTCGCGGCTGACAATGAAGCCGGGGGCGGCGAGGGTGACGGAAATCCCGCGCGGCGCCAGGTCGACGCGCAGGCTCTCCGCGTAGTTCATCAGCGCCGCCTTGGCCGCGCCATAGGAGGCCGCATGCGGCAGGCCGCGGAAGCCGGCGATGCTGCCGATGGCGACGATCTGGCCGCTGCCCTGCTGCAGCAGGGCAGGCAGCGCCGCTTCGACGAAATGCGCGACGCCCATGACGTTGAGATCGAAGGCGGCGCGCATCTCGGCGGCGGTCAGATGCTCGGGAGGCGTGCGGCCGCCGCCGCCGGCATTGAGGATCAGGCGATCGACGCGGCCATGCCGCCGCAATACGTCGGCGACGCAGGCGCGCGCCGCCTCGCGGTCGGTGACGTCGCAGGGCAGGGCCTCGGCGCTGCCGGCCGTCGCGGCGATCTCCGCTACGAGCTGTTCCAGAAGAGCGCGGCGGCGCGCCACCAGCACGACGTGTTCGCCGCGCGCGGCAAGACGGCGGGCGAGCGCGGCGCCGATACCGGAGGAAGCGCCGGTGATCAGGGTGATGATGCGGGCGGGTACCGCCATCTAGTCGCCGACGCGCTGCATGGCGTCGGCGATGGCCGCGTCGCGCGCGGGATCGGCCCCGCGCGCGCGCGCATGCCGCTTCAGGTTCTTGCGCGCGTCGCGATAGAAGGCGGTGCGCTTCAGCAGCGCCATGGCCCAGCGGTTCAGCATGCTGGCGGGCCAGCGCATCGGCCGGTCGAAATCGAACAGCAGGATGACGCGCTCCTCGTCGGTGCCGTTCACCACGTGGTGCAGGCGCGCATCGTCGAAGACGAAGCACTTGCCCTCGCGCCAGCGCACCACTTCGCCGTCGACGTTCATGCGGCAGTTCGGCCAGTCCCGCGGCACGATCAGGCCGAGATGGGCGCGCAGCACGCCCTTGGTGATGCCGCGGTGGCGCTTCAGCTTGTAGCGGGGCCCCAGGATCGAGAACCAGGCCGAGCGCAGCCCCGGCACTTTGCGCAACAGCTCCGCGGTGCGCGGGCAGCGCTGGGTGTTGCCGGCGAGCTCCTCGCCCATGCCGAACAGGAAATAGGCGCGCCACTTCTGCGAATGCGAGATGCGCGCCTGGTCGGGTGAGATCTTGTCCAAGTGCGGGATCGTCTCGCGGTCGCGCAGGATCGGCTCGAGCTCGGCGCGGATCGCCTGCCAGTTCGCCTCGAGCTCGGCGACGAAGGGGAAATGCTCGTTGGGGATGATGGCGAGGTCGGGCACCTTGCCTTGCCGGGCATAGAGCTTTGCCAGCAGTTTCAGGGTGCCGAGGCCCAGCATCTTGACCCGCGCGCGCCGCCAGGCCTTCCAGCCCGACTTGCCCTCCGCCCCCCGCAATGCCTGTGTTCCCGCCATCCGCGCCTCGTGCCTCCTGGGTGCCAATTCATACGGGGCGCGGGCAAGCCGGCGCAAGATCGATCATGTCGCAATCGGCGGCGACGGCTTGCGCCTTGATTTGTCGGCGCAAAGTCGCGTCTCTAGGGCAGAGGCAGGGGGATACGATGACCGGGGTCAGACTCCAAACCGCGCTGGGGGACATCACAGTCGAGGTCTTCGAGGACCGCGCGCCGGCCAGCGCCGACTATTTCCTGGCCGATGTGCGGAGCGGGTTGTTCGATGGGGCGAGCTTCTTCCGCATCGTGACCCTGGCCAACCAGGAGGCCGAGGAGGGGCGGCGGATTGAGGTGATCCAGGGCGGGCTGAAGCATCCATCGACCGACCTGCCGGCGGTCATTCCGCACGAAACCACCGCGATGACCGGCCTCAAGCATCTGAAGGGCACAGTCTCGCTGGCGCGCTTCGCGCCGGGGGCGGTCTACCACTCGTTTTTCATCTGTCTGCGCGACGAGCCCGGCCTCGATTTCGGCGGCGCGCGCCATCCGGACGGGCAGGGTTTCGCGGCGTTCGGGCGGGTGGTCGAGGGTTTCGAGGTCGTGGAGCGTATCTTTGCGCAGGCGGAGCCGGAGGAGTACCTGAAACGCGCGATCGCGATTGAGCGGGCGCGTATCCTCTAGACCGGGCGCTCCGCCGCGGCTTGCGGCATGCGCCTCCTCGCCGATGATGAATATTCCCTGTGGCAGTCGCCGGTATTGAGATGGAGGGGAATACGCTCTATAGTAGCATTCTCTCCTGCTCAGATTTATGAGGGCTGCAGCCATGGCCAAGGTGGCACATCGGGAGCCGTCGATTTTCGCCATCACCCTCGTGCTCGTTCTCAGCGCGCTCGCCGGATGCCAGCAAGACGCCGCGAGAGAAGTCGAAGACGTCGCCGGCGCGCCGCCCGCCAGCGCGGTGATCCAGGTCTTCGAGCCGGGATTGCCTGCCGGGTCGGTCTCGAAGCCGGGCTATGTCGAAGTGACGACGTATTATGGTACCGATCGGGAGCCCGGTGACCTGTCTCCATCGATGCCCGCGGTGACCCAGGCGGCGAACAGATACTCCGGCCGTCGCGCCAAGCTGGGAGAGCTGAGGTTCGGCGAAGCCAAGGTGTCGATCCCGTTCATTCATCAGATCGGCGAGCTGGAAGAGCGCTTCCTTCGCCGGGACGATCCGACGGCATCGGTCGTGCTGCTGAATGTGAATGAACGGGCGCGGGCCGACTGGGTCGGCGAGCTGCGGCGACAGCTGCAGGCATCGAATGCCAGCGCCGCCCTGATCTACGTCCACGGCTACAACGTCGATTTTCGCGAGGCGGCGCGGCGCTGTGCGCAACTGGCCTACGACCTGCAGTTCTCGGGCGTTCCGATGTTCTTCAGCTGGCCGTCGCGCGGCATCACGACGGCCTACCCGGTCGACGAGGCCACGGTGGAATGGTCGACGCCCCATTTGGCGGAATTCCTGCGGACGGCCATCGTCGAATCCGACGTCCAGAACGTCTTCATCATCGCCCACAGCATGGGGGCGCGCGCGACATCCAGGGCGCTCGAGGCGCTGACGCGAACCAACCCGTCGATGATGGCGAGGATCCGGGCGGTCATCTTCGCCGCGCCCGACATCGATGCCGACGTGTTCCAGGCCGAGATCCTGCCGGCGTTCAGCGCCGCGACGCGGGTGACGCTCTATGCATCGAATGAGGACGACGCCATCAAGGCCTCCACGTTCCTGCACGATTACCCGCGGGCCGGAGGGGTCGGAGTCGCGACGCCAAACGTCATCTCGATCGACGCAAGCAACGTTGATACCAGCTTCATCGGGCATTCCTATTACGGCGATTCGAAGATCGTCATAAAGGACATCGCCGAACTCATGCGCGGGCTGGCGCCGGATGCGCGCTCGGGCATCCAGCGGTACGGCTCGATCTGGCGGTTCAAGGATGCGGCGCCGTGAGGATCGCCCCAAAAGGATTCCGCCCGCCTCCAGGGCCAGCTGGAGGCGGGCGGTGTAGGCGACAAGCGCCTTCTCGTCAGAGCAAGGGTAGCCTTACGAGCAGCCGCTGGTCGAACCGCAGGTGGTGCACTTCATGCAGGTGCCGTTGCGCACCAGGGTGAAGTTGCCGCATTCGCCACAGGCGTCACCCTCGTAGCCCTTCATCTTCGCCTCGCGGATCCTCTCCAGGCGGCTTTCGATCTCGCGCGCCAGGTTGGGCGAAGCGATCAGCGCGTCGACCTGGGTGTGACGCTCGACATGCACGTGCATCGCGCCGTTGCCGCCGTCATGTGCACCGTGGTCGTGGCCCCCATGATCGTGGCTGTGTCCGTGCATGTGGGCGTGGACCTCGTGCGGGCTGGGCGCCAGTGCGGTGTTGCCGATGGTGCGGGCGACGTTGGAGAGCACCACCAGGTTGGACCGCACATAGCCGGTCGAGGCGATGCGCTTCACGCTGGCGATCTCCTGCTCCTGCACCGGCAAATCGGCCTGCGCGGTGCCGCCGCCGAGCGCGTCCGGATCGAGATCGTCCGGCTTCACATGGGCGAGGTCGTTTCGGCCGAGATAGGAGATGGCGAGCTCGCGGAAGATGTAGTCGAGGATGGAGGTCGACATCTTGATGGTGTCGTTGCCTTCGACCACGCCGTTCGGCTCGAAGCGGGTGAAGGTATAGGCCTCGACATACTCCTCCAGCGGGACGCCGTATTGCAGGCCGATGGAGATGGCGATGGCGAAGTTGTTCATCAGGCTGCGGAAGGCGGCGCCCTCCTTGTGCATGTCGATGAACACCTCGCCCAGGCCGCCATCCTCGTATTCGCCGGTGCGCAGATAGACCTTGTGGCCGCCGACAATGGCCTTCTGGGTGTAGCCCTTGCGCCGCTCGGGCAGGCGCTTGCGGCCCTGCTGCACCTGGCGCTCGATGATGCGCTCGACGATCCGCTCCGCCACAATGGGCGCGCGGGCGGCGGCGGGCGCCTCGATGATCTCGTCGAGGACGTCGTCATCGATCAGCTGGCTCGCCAGCGGCTGCGACAGCTTGGAGCCGTCGCGATAGAGGGCGTTGGCCTTGATGCCCAGCTGCCAGGACAGCATG
>JAEUKU010000003.1 GCA_016794075.1 Rhodospirillaceae bacterium | reverse complement strand
CTTCAGTGCCTTCTGCACCAGGTCGTGATCGCCGACCGAGGCACCGCCGAGCGTCACCAGCGCGTCGCAGCCTTTGGCGGCATCGAGCGCGCGGTCGAGATCGGCCATGTTGTCGCGCGCGATGCCGAGATTGAGCGGTTCCGCGCCGCAGGCGGCGACGAAGGCGGAGAGGCCGATGCCGTTGCTGCCGATGATCTGCGCCGGGCCTACGGGATCGCCCGGATTGACCAGCTCGTCGCCCGTCGAGAGCAGCGCGATGCGGGGCCTGCGCGAGACGCTGAGCCAGGGCCGATTCATCGCCGCGGCCAGGGCGATGTCGCGCGCGCTCAAGTAGCGGCCAGCGGGCAGGGCCACGTCGCCGGTCTTGAAGTCGAAGCCGGCCTTGCGGATGTGTTGGCCCAGCTTGCGGTCGCCCTCGCGCACGGTGACGAAATCGCCCTCGGCCTCGGTGTTCTCCTGGATGATCACGGTATCGGCGCCGGAGGGGACCACGGCACCGGTGAAAATGCGCGCCGCTTCGCCGGATTTGAGGGTGCCTTCGGGCGCCTGGCCCGCGGCGATCTTCATGCTGACTTTGAGCCGCGCCGGCAGGGTGGTGACATCGTCGGCGCGCAATGCGTAACCGTCCATCGCCGATACGTCCGCCGGCGGCTGGGTCAGGCGCGCGGTCAGCGGCTCGGCCAGCACGCGGCCGAAGGCGCGGTCGAGCGACACCGTCTCCGCGCCGATCGGGGCGAAGGCGGCGACGATCTTCTCGGTGGCTTCGGCGACGGAGAGCATCAGATGCTCCGTCCCCAGACAATTTCTCTCGTCATGCCAAGGCTTGGCCTTGGCATCCACGAATACCTGGCTCGGTTGAGATGTGTGCCCGCCGAATCGTCGGAAGGACCGCGGCGGTTGCCGCCAAACTCGTGGATGGCAAGGCCAGGCCTTGCCATGACGGCTGAGTTTGGGGTGGGCGTGGGGGCAATCATAAGCTAGGCACCCTCATACGTCCCCGACTTCCCGCCGCTCTTGTGGACCAGGCGGATGTCGGTCAGGCGCATGGCTTTGTCGACCGCCTTGCACATGTCGTAGACGGTCAGCGCTGCGACCGAGACGGCGGTCAGCGCCTCCATCTCCACGCCGGTCTTGCCGGCGAGCTTGCAGGTGGCGGTGATGTCGATGGCGTTGCGCGCCTCGTCGACCGTCAGATCCACCGCGACCGAGGTCAAGGCCAGCGGGTGGCAGAGGGGAATCAGGTCGGGCGTTTTCTTGGCGCCCATGATGCCGGCCAGCCGAGCGACCGAGAGCACGTCGCCCTTCTTGATGCCGCCCTGGCGGATGAGGGCGATGGTCGCCGGCTGCATCAGCACGGCGCCCCTGGCGGTGGCGACGCGCTCGGTCACCTCCTTGGCCCCGACATCGACCATGCGGGCGTTGCCGTGCTCGTCGAAATGGGTGAAGCCGCTCATCGCCTACTCCGCCGCGATGGCCGGCGCATGGCGGCCGAGCAAGGCGCGGGTCGCCGCGGTGACATCCGGCTGCCGCATCAGGGATTCGCCGACCAGGAAGACCGAGGCGCCGACCCGGTGCATGCGCTCCAGATCCGCGGTGGCGTAGAGTCCGCTCTCGGCGACCAGCATCCGGTCCTTCGGCACCATCGGCGCCAGCTTCTCCGTCGTTGCAAGGTCGATCTGCAAGGTCTTGAGATTACGGTTATTCACGCCGATGAGCCTGGAGCCGAGGCGCAGGGCGCGCTCCATCTCGGCCGCATCATGCACTTCGACCAGCACATCCATGCCGAGGTCGAAGGCGAGGGATTCGAGTTCCGCCGCCTCGGCATCCTCGAGCGCGGCCATGATCAGCAGGATGCAATCGGCGCCGATCGCGCGGGCCTCGAACACCTGGTAGGGGTCGAGCATGAAATCCTTGCGCAAGGCGGGCAGGGCGCAGGCCTTGCGCGCCTGGTCGAGGAAGCCGTCTTCGCCCTGGAAATACGGCTTGTCGGTCAGCACCGAGAGGCAGGTGGCGCCGCCGGCCGCATAGGCGCGGGCGAGGGAGGGCGGGTCGAAATCGGCGCGGATCAAGCCTTTTGAGGGCGAGGCGCGCTTGATCTCGGCGATCAGGCCGAAATGCCCGGACTTCACCACGCGCTCCAGGCGGGCGCGGAAGCCGCGCGGCGGGTCGCTGCGGTTGCGCGCCTCGGCCGCGGCGCGGATCTCGGACAGCGGGCTGAGCGATTTGCGCTCCGCGATGTGGTGCCTTTTGTCGGCGCAGATCTTGGCGAGGACGTCGCTCATGCCGGCGCCTTCGCCTCGTTGGTGAAGCGGATGAGGTTCTCCAGCACCTTGCGCGCCTTGGCGAAGTCGATCGCCTCGCGCGCCAGCACCATGCCCTCCTCGATGTTGGCGGCGCGGTCGGCCACGACCAGGGCGGCGGCGGCGTTCAGCAGCACGATGTCGCGATAGGGGCCGGTCTCGCCGTCGAACAAGGCGCGGATGGCGGCGGCGTTCTGCTCCGGATCGCCGCCCTGGATGTCGGCCTTGCTCGCGGTGGCGAGGCCGAGATCGCCGGGCGAGATCTCGAAGCGGCGGATCTTGCCTTTCTTCAGCTCGCAGACGTGGCTGACCGTGGTGGTGGTGAGCTCGTCCAACCCGTCGCCGCCATGCACCACCCAGGCGTGCTCGCTGCCCAGGTTGCGCAGCACCTCGGCCATCGGCTCCAGCCATTGCTCGGCGAAGACGCCGAGCAGCTGGCGCTTGACGCCGGCGGGGTTCGAGAGCGGGCCCATGATGTTGAAAATGGTGCGGGTGCCGAGCTCAACCCGGCTGGGCCCGACATGGCGCATGGCGCTGTGATGCTTCTGCGCCCACATGAAGGTGGTGCCGACCTCGGATAGGGCCGCCTCGACCGTCTCCATGTCGGCATCGATGTTGACGCCGAGAGCGGCCAGCACGTCGGCCGCGCCGCTCTTGGAGGAGGCCGCGCGGTTGCCGTGCTTGGCCACCGGCACGTCGCAGGCGGCGCAGACGAAGGCGACAGCGGTCGAGATGTTGAGCGTGCCGGCCTGGTCGCCGCCGGTGCCGCAGACGTCGATGGCGCCGACGGGGGCCTTGATCCGGGTCATCTTGTCCCGCATGACGCTGACCGCGCCGGTGATCTCGTCGATGGTCTCGCCGCGCACGCGCATCGCCATCAGGAAGCCGCCGATCTGCGCCGGCGTCGCCTCGCCCGACATCATGATGCCGAAAGCCTGCTCGGCCTGCGCGCGCGAGAGCGGACGGCCCTGGGCCAGCTGGCCGATGAA
>JAEUKU010000452.1 GCA_016794075.1 Rhodospirillaceae bacterium | reverse complement strand
CATCATCCACCGCATGAAAACCGTCGGCGGCCTGGTCGCCACCGTCGTCGCCGTCTGCATCGGCGCCAACATCGTCACCTCGGACCAGTACATCTCGATCGCCTTGCCTGGCCGCATGTTCCGGCCGATCTACCTCAAGCGGGGATTGGCGCCGGTGCTGCTTTCGCGCGTCGTTGGCGATTCGGCGACGGTGACCTCGCCACTGATCCCTTGGAACAGCTGCGGCGCCTATATGGCGGCGGCCCTCGGCATTCCGGCGACCGGATTTGCCATGTACTGCTTCTTCAATCTGCTCAATCCCCTGGTGACGATCCTCTTCGCCTTCGCCGGACTGAGGGTCATCCGGCAGGCTGGTTTCATGGGGCCGCAGCCAGCGGTTGGCGACTCGGCAAAGACGAACTAGCGGCCGACCCTGCGCGATCAGTTGGATGCCTGCCGCCTGGCATGGGCCGCGGCGGCCAGGTCGAGCCCCTGGACCAGGACGCGGATCATCTCCGGATTCAGATTCCGCTTCGCGAGATCGGCTGTCGCGTATGTGCGGTAATTCGGATCGATCTTGATCAGTTCCGCATATTCTCGCGCGGCATCCGCATCCTTGCCAAGCTTGGCATAGGCGACCGCTCGGGCGAAATGGCCATAGAGGACGAAGGGAGCCTCGACCTTCAAGGCGGCGTCCAGGGCCGTCGGATAGGCGCCGTGCATCAGCGCATAGAGGAACGTGGCAAGGCGGTATCCAGTCGGCGCCGCCGGGTCGCGCTCGTAGGCGGCGGAGACGAGGGGCATGCCTTTTTCCCAGTCGCCGAGCAGCACGTAGTGAAAACCCAGATCGGCCTGCAGGTCCGAGCTTCCGGGGTTGATCTCCAGGCCGCCCTCCGCGATCTGCAGGCTCTTGTCTGCCTCCCCGGCAAACCAATAGGCCGAGGACAGCGCGAGATGCGAATCCGCGGATTGCGGTTCGATCTCCATGGCCTTGCGCGCGAGTTCCAGCCCCCGCTGCAGGGGATCGAAATCGATCTCGCTGCGGCCAAACCCGAAGCGGGCACTATCGACATAGACCAGAGCCAGGCTGGCATAGGCCTGACCGTAGCTGGGATCATTTTCAATCGTGCGCTCCAGGCAGTCACGCGTATTGCTGTGTTCGCGTTCGTCATAGTGCCGCCAATACAAGCGGAACTTGACCACGCATTCGTAGGACGTGAGGCTGGCCGTCGATTTCGAGGCGATGTTCTCGGCGGTGCGATCGAAGACGATGCCGTAAGGCCGGCCGATGGCATCGGCGACCTCGCCGGCAATCACATCCTGCAGATTGCTGATGCTTTGCGTCGTCAGCTGTCTTTCGGCGCTCCAGGACCAGATCGAACGCGAAGTCCTGGCATCGGACAGGATCGTAGAGATGTGAATCATGTTCTGATCGGACCGGATGCTCCCCGACAGCACATAATCCGGCCGAAGGGTCGCGGACGATTGTTGCAATCCGCCCGCTGCGCCGATGGCAAAGCTGGTTTCCGGACCGACGACCGATATGTCACGAAACCGGGTGAGATTCGCGATGATCTCGTACGTCATCCCCCGGGCGACAAAGGACCTGCTGGAATCCGGGCTCAGATCCTCGAATGGCAGGACGATAAGCGTCGATCCGCGCGCGGGCCCGGTTGATTGTTGGTCGCGGAGGCTGTTTCCCCAATAGCTTCCCCAATAGCCCAGACCCGCGCCGACGCCGACCAGAAACAGCAACCCGGCGGCCATGGATGCGCGGACCTTCCAGCTTGGCCTCGGTGCGTAAACAATGGGCCGATCCGCCGGCGCGCCTTGTGTCTCCGCACCAGGGTGGTTCTCCACCGGTGTCACGGGATCAGCGTCGGCATAAGCGAAGTTCGCCGCGTAGGAGCCCTTGGGGATCGAGACACGAAGGCGATCGGCCCGTCCCTCGGTCAGGTAATAGTGCTCGAGCGCGCGCCGCAACCGACCTGCCTCGATACGCACAATCGGGTCATTCAGCGGGTCGAAGTCTTCGCCCCTGCCGAAAGCGGCCAGGGCAATATTGTAAGCCTTGATCCGGTCGGCGCGACCATCGAGCGTCTCCCCGACGACGTAAGACAGGAAGCGCCGGTTCCGCTCCGAGACGGTGAACTCCTTGCGCGCCAAGAGCGCGCGAAGATGCTCGCGCACCTCCTCGGGCGTGGGAGAAGGAAGCTGAAAGTCCTTGCGTAACAGACTGGCCATGATGGCTTGGCCGTACCTAACAAACTGCCTTGCGCAGATATTCGAGTGGCCCTTCCCCCGAACGGCCGATTGCCCCGCGACTGTCCCGCGAACGTGTCCTTCATTATTTGCTTGCTGCAATCTTATAGATGGGCGCGGTCGCGACAACAGATAAGTTCCGCGACGCAATTGTATCGGCCCGGACGTGTCAGGTCGCCAGCATTTACCGTAACGTACTTCTTAACAACGCGACGTGATGCGACGTTTCCCATTGAAAGAGGCGGGAAATGAGGTCGCTCTGCGGCCTCGCGTGGCTTCCCCTCGTGCCCGGCAGGAGATTAACACCATAGCTCGACTGCTATCTGCCTGGCTCGAACATAAGCGCGCCTAATGAAAGAAGACTCCGCTGAGATTGAGATGTCGGCAATAGCTTCGCATGTCGCCACGGTTCGACGGCTGTTCCCGGAAAGGGGAGATGCAGTGTCGGAACTTGCGATGCTGAACGAAACCTTCCGCTCGCTTTGCGAAGATTACGGGCTGGCGACGGAGACCCTGCGGCTGCTGGAAACGCGGAACCGGCCGCAGGATGTCGAGAAGATGCGCGAGTACAGGCAGTTGCTGCATGAGCTGGAGCGCGAACTGAGGGCCGCGTTCGAATCCTGGGCCCACTAGGAAGCGGCGCTGCGGGGCAGTTGGCGTCATGATCTCGGCGCAGCTGCCGGATGCAACCGAGGCGTCGGCGAGGGGATCTCGATTACCCACCAAGCCCCGGTGGGGGAGGGAGCCGCCATCGCATCCCCCGCGATTGCGGCTCCCTCAAGCAGAACAGCGGGCACGGAGCGTCCGCGACGCACTGACCGTAGACAGGAGATGAAGGTGACCAGACTCGCCCAAGGCCTAAAGAGGATGGCGCATGCGTGGCTGCTGGCAAGGCGTGCGATCCTGTCGGTTCTCCCGTTGCTGATGGCAGGGATGGGCGCCCCTGGCCCCGCCGGCGCGGCGGACCTGGTGCAATCGGGCACCATCACCATCGAGCAGGTTCAGATCGCCTTCATCGGCAGCGGAAATCTCGGCGGTGGCACCCTCATCTTCGGCGGCAGGAAATACGGCTTCGACATTGGCGGCCTCGGCATCGGCGGCATCGGCGTTTCCAAGATGGAAGCCCACGGCATCGTCTACAACCTGACGGACATCAGCCAGTTCTCCGGCGGATATGTCCAGGCGCGGTACGGCCTCGCGGTTGGCGAACTCAGCACAGGGGAACTCTGGCTGCAGAATTCCCGCGGCGTTGTGCTGAAGCTCGTCGCCAAGCGAAAGGGCTTGGCGCTCTCGCTCGGCGGCGACGCCGTCTATATCGATTTGGATTGATCCTGAGGGAGTAATTGCCATGGTCAGCTTTTCTCGCTGGGGTTTTGGAGTTGCGCTGTGCGTGATCCTCGCGATCGGGCCGGCGGTTGCCGAGACGGAAGACAGCATCAAGGCGTTTGCCGCCTGGCAGGGCCGGGGCCAGATATTTGAAACCGGCGTGAACCAGGCCACCTTCGTCGGCTCCTTCACCGGCATGATGTTCGTCGAGACCGAGAAGGGGCCGCTCGATGCCGGCTTCATGATCTGTCCCGCGGTCGTGGACGTCGACCTCAACGACGGTACGCAACAGGCGAAGGGGCGCTGCACGATCACCGCCAAGGACGGCTCGCGGGCCTTCGGCGAGGTGTCGTGCAGGGGCGTGCATCTGGTCGGTTGCGACGGCGAATTCACCTTTACCGGTGGAACCGATCGGTTCGAGGGGATCACCGGCGGGGGGCCGATCACGATCCGCAGCGGATTGCAGGAGATCGCCGCCGGCGCCGGCAATATCGTGCAAGAATCCGCAGGGGGCATCATCGTGTGGCCGAAGTTGACCTACAAGCTGCCGAACGCAGCGCCAGACGCGCAGTAGAAGGCACTCTGTCATGGCACGGAAACCCGCCGCAGGCGCCGCGCGCCTCACTCTCATCACAATGCTCGCCGCGGCGCTGAACTGGGCGCCGCTGGGGGGCAAAGCCATGGCCCAGGGCGCCCCCATTGTCTATCCGAACGCGGGGCAGAGCCTGGACCAGCAATCGCGCGACGAAACCGAGTGTCGGAACTGGGCGACGCAGCAGACCGGCGTCTACCCCTACCAGGCGCCACCAACCTATTACGGCGGTTCGAACCAGGGGACGCCGGTTTTAGGCGGCGCCGCTCGCGGCGCCGCGCTGGGCGCCGTCGGTGGCGCGATCGCGGGCGATGCCGGCAAGGGTGCCGCCATCGGCGCCGGGGTCGGCGCAACGGCGGGCTTTCTGCGCAAGAATCAGCAGCGCCGTCAGCAGGCGCAGGTGAACGACCAGGCGATGGCGCAGTACCAGGCCGATCTCGGCCGGTACAATCAGGCATTTGCGGTTTGTATGCAGGGCCGCGGCTATGCGGTGCGATAGGCCCGGTTCATTGCTGCGCTGCAGCATCAGGGCCATTGGTGCTGTCGTCGTTGTTCTGGCGGTCGCGGCCTGCTCGACGCTGATCCGCAACCCGATACCGCTGGACCGGAACGTCGACGCGACGATCGCGGGGTACTCGGAGATCCGGTATTTTCCGCTGACCGAACCCAATCGGATCAGGCAGGCCATCCGGCAGGCATACTACTCGGAATCGCCCGAGTGCTACGAGACGGCGCCAGATGGCAGCCGAATCTACAACTATCTGGCCATCTCCGGCGGAGGCTCCGACGGCGCCTTCGGAACCGGCATCATCAATGGCTGGACCGAGCATGGCGACCGCCCCAGGTTCAAGGTGGTGACCGGGGTGAGCACCGGCGCCCTGATCGCGCCCTTTGCCTTTCTTGGGTCGGGCTATGACGCACCGATCAAGGAAGCATATACCACGGTCAATCCCGACCGCATCTATCTGCTGCGGCGGCTGATCGCGATCCTCTGGGCGGAAGCGGTGGCCGATAACCGGCCGCTGAAGGAACTGGTTCGGACCTACATTACGCCCGCAGTTGTCGAAGCGGTCGCCGCGGAGCATGCGAAGGGCCGTCGTCTCTATGTCGCCAGCACCAGCATGGACCGGGAAGAACCGGTGATCTGGGACCTGGGGCAGATCTCATCCAGCAAGGACCCGGCAAAAGTCGACCTGTTCCGCAGCGTTCTGGTGGCGTCGTCGGCGATTCCGGTGGTGTTCCCTCCCTCCTTGATCACGGTCAATCTGGACGGCAAGACCTACGACGAGATGCATTCCGACGGTGGCGTGTTCTTCCAATCGTTCTTCATCGGCTCGGTGGTGAATCTGCGCAAGCTGATCGCTGACGCGCATCCGGACTTCACCGGCCAGAGCGTCCAGCGGCTATATGTCATCCGCAATGGCAGCACCACGCCGAACCGCAAGGTGGTCAATCGCGGCCTGGGAAGCATCGCAAGCCGCGCCATCGCGACGCTGCTGAAGGTCTCGGGCATCAACGACCTGTGGCGTCTCTATCTCGCCACGCAGCACAACAACATCGAGTTCCGTTACGTCTCGTTGCCCGCGGACTACGTCCGGTCGACCGAGGAGGAGTTCAACGAGGCCGAGATGAATCGGCAGTACGATCTCGGCTACGAGATGGGAAAGACAGGCATCCCGTGGATGACCCTGCCGCCCGGATTTCACCTGCAGGCCGAGGACGAACTGGTCCAGGTGACGAACTGATCCGCGGCACTTGGCCGCGCTTGATACCAGGAGAACGAGAATGAGCGACCTCATGAAACCTCAGGATCTGCGGAAGATCGCCGAGGAGAAGGAGATGGAAAAGGCCAAGAAAGCCTTCGAGCACATGAAAGCCCTGGAGCAGGAGCAGGCGGGGCTCAAGGAAATGTTCATGTCCCGCGACGTCCACCCCGACGTCAAGACCAGGGTGAACAATGCCGTCCGGCGGGCTGCGGAGCAGGGGCAGCACCGCATTCTTGTGATCACCTTTCCGGCGTCATATTGCAACGATCAAGGACGCCGCATCAACAACCTGGAGC
This sequence comes from Rhodospirillaceae bacterium, assembly GCA_016794075.1. Lineage (GTDB taxonomy): Bacteria > Pseudomonadota > Alphaproteobacteria > Dongiales > Dongiaceae > Dongia_A. Next base: position 286 of record JAEUKU010000452.1, on the reverse strand, counting down.
ATGACTGGCCAGTATCCCTCGAGGGATTCGCGAAGAAGGCGTACGAATTCTACATGAAGGAGCTGAAACCGCTTGGCTTCAAGGCCAGCGCCCAGGTTCTCGACTATCCGGGCGGGATGCCCGGCAATGTCGGATTGTACCTGAGCTGGGAGGACTGACCGATGAGCCGATCATGGCGGTGAAGGCGATGACATTGCGGTGGAGCGGTGGGCAACGCCTTGGGGGCGCCGGAGGCGGGCGCGGAGGATTGCTTCGCAGCGCCTGCACGGCCCTGATCGCAATTGCC
>JAEUKU010000397.1 GCA_016794075.1 Rhodospirillaceae bacterium | reverse complement strand
ATGCCCTCGACACCGAGATTGAGCACGCCGGCCTTCTCGATAACGAGCTCGCCGGTCGCCGCCAGCAAGAGCGGTGTCGAGGCGGTCATCACACTGAGGATGAAGCTGACGATCAGCACTTCCATCATGCCCCTCCCGCCGCGCGGGCGCGGGGTCCGCGCAGCCGGTAGAGGATCAGCACATCGCAGGCGAGCAGGAAGAACAGCAGCACGCCCTGGAAGATGCCGGTGACGGCATTGGGCATGCCGAGATCGATCTGCGCCGTCTCGCCGCCGAGATAGGAGAGCGCCAGGATGAGGCCGCCGAAGATCACGCCGATCGGGTGCAGGCGACCGAGAAAGGCGACGATGATGGCGGTGAAGCCGTAGCCCGGGGAGATCTGCGGCGTCAGCTGGCCGACCGGGCCGGCGACCTCGAACATCCCGGCGACGCCCGCAAGTCCGCCGCCCGTGAGCAGCGACAGCCAGATCAGGCGGTTCTGGCTGAAGCCGGCGAAGCGCGCGGCGCGTGGCGCCTGGCCCAGCACCCGCAGTTGGAAGCCGATCACCGAGCGGGTGAGGACGACCCAGCCGAGAATGCCGGCCAGCAGCGCGACCAGGACGCCGAGATGCACCCGGGTGCCGTCCACGAGGATCGGCGCAGTGGCGTTCATGGAGAACAGCGCCGTCTGCGGAAAGCCGTAGCCCTCGGGATCGCGCCACGGCCCGGTCACCAGATAGATCAGCAGCAGCTGCGCCACATAGGTCAGCATCAGGCTGGTCAGGATCTCGTTGGCGTTCCAATGCGTGCGCAGATAGGCGGGGATGGCCGCCCACACCATGCCGCCGACGCAGCCCAGCACGATCATCGCCGGAATCAGCAGGAGCGCCGGCGCGTCGGGATAGGCCAGCGCCAGGCCGCCGGCGAAGACCGCACCCAGCGTATACTGACCCTCGGCGCCGATGTTCCAGACATTCGCACGGAAGCCGAGCGACAGGCCGACGCCGATCAGGATCAAGGGTGCCGCCTTCACGAACAGCTCCGGCAGGCCGCTGGAACTGACCAGCGGCGCCACCAGGAAGACATAGAGCGATTCCAGCGGGTCCTTGCCCAGGATCGAGAAGATGATCGCGGAGGTGACCACCGTCAGCGCCATCGCCAGCACAGGCGAAGCGTAGGTCCACCACCTGGAATGCGCGCCGCGCGGCTCAAGCCGAAGCATGTGATGCCCCCACGTCGCGCAGATGGGTGCCGCCCATCCATTGGCCGATCTGCTCGACGCTCGCCTCGGCCACCGGGATCGTCTGCGACAACCGGCCCTCGGCGATGACGGCGATGCGGTCGCACAGCACGAAGATCTCGTCGAGGTCCTGCGAGATGACCACCACTGCCGCGCCGCCATCGGCAAGGTCGATCAGCGCCTGATGAATGGCCGCGGCGGCGCCCGCATCGACGCCCCAGGTCGGCTGCGAGACGACGAGCACGCTCGGCCCCTGCTTCACCTCGCGGCCGACGATGAATTTCTGCAGGTTGCCGCCGGACAGCGACCGCGCCTCGGCGCCCGACCCGGTGGTGCGCACGTCGAAGCTCTTGATCACGTCCTCGGCGAAGCGGGCGCTACGGCCGGCGTCGATCAGGCCGCGCCACGCCAGGGCCTGGCGCACATAGCCGGACAGGAAGGCGTTCTCGGACAACGACATGTCGCGCACCGCGCCGTGGCCGTTGCGCTCCTCCGGCACGAAGCAGCCGCCGAGTGCGCGCCGCGCGCGCGGGCCCAGCCGGCCCGCCGGGACGTTGTCGATCACCACCGCATCCGACGACTGCGCCAGCATCTCGCCCGACAAGGCCGCCATCAATTCGCTTTGGCCGTTGCCGGCGATGCCGCCAATGCCGAGGATCTCGCCGCCCTTGACCGTGAAGCTGACGCCCTTGAGGTCGGTGCCGAATTGTTGCTCCGATTTCAGGCTCAGCTCCCTCACCGCAAGGCGCGGCGCGCCGTCCCTGCCGCCGCGGCCGTGATGGCTGGCCGCCTTCAACTCGGTGCCGATCATGAGCTCCGCCAGCCGGCGTGCGGTCTCCTGTCGCGGGTCGCAATGGGCCACCACTTTGCCGAGGCGCATGATGGTGGCCCGTTCGCACAAGGCGCGGATCTCTTCCAGCTTGTGGCTGATATAGAGAATGGCACAGCCCTCCCGCGCCAGACGGCGCAGGGTCTCGAACAGCCTCTCGACCTCCTGGGGCGTCAGCACCGAAGTCGGCTCGTCCATGATCAGCAGCTTCGGCTTCTGCAACAGGCAGCGCACGATCTCGATGCGCTGGCGCTCGCCGACCGAGAGGTCGTGCACCGCCTTGTCGGGGTCGAGTTGCAGGCCATAGGCACGGCCGATCTCGCCGATGCGCGCCCGCAGCCCCTTGCGGTCGGCGGCGTCGGTCAGGCCCAGCGCGATGTTCTCGGCCACGGTCAGCGCCTCGAACAGCGAGAAATGCTGGAACACCATGCCGATCCCGAGGCGCCGGGCATGATTCGGGCTCTGCACCGCGATCGGCTGGCCCTGCCAGCGGATTTCGCCCTCATCCGGCTTCAGCACGCCGTAGATGATCTTGACCAGCGTGCTTTTGCCGGCGCCGTTCTCGCCCAGCAGCGCATGGATCTCGCCCGGCTGGATGGCGAGGTCGACATGGTCGTTGGCCAGGCAGCCGGGGAACTGCTTGACGATGCCGGTCAGCTGCAGCAACGGCGTGGCGCCGCCCGCCCCGTCGTTCGATTCCGTCCCCGTGCTCGAATCCGCCTGCCCCGTCATGACCCCCTCTGCTTATGCTGCAGTTTTAGCGGGCACCGCTGCTCAAGTCACCCCGCGCCGCGCATTGCGCCGATTTCCCCCGCGCCGCCGGCCGCCTGCGACAGGGTGAGCAGCTGGGCGGCCGCGGAAACCGCGATCGCCATGGGCTGCTTGCCCGGAATCTGGGCAAGGCCGATCGGGCAGACCAGCCGCTCCAGCGCCAGGGGACCATGACCCAGCGCCTTCAGGCCGCTCACGAATCGCGCCTTTTTGGTGGCGCTGCCGATGAGGCCGAGGAACGCGGCATCGCCTCGCTTCAGCACCCGGTCGCAGAGCTCCAGGTCGAGCTGGTGGCTGTGCGTCATCACCAGATAGAGGCAGGCCGGCGGTGCATCTGCCACGGTCTCGGCCAGGCGCGGCTCGACCACCGTGCGCAGTCCGGCCGGAATCGCGGCGGGAAAGCCCTGCGGCCGGCTGTCCAGCCAGGTCAGGTCGAAATCGAGCTCTGCCAGCACGGTCGCCAGCGCCCGTCCGACATGGCCGGCGCCATAGAGCCAGACCGGCCGGGCGGAGCGGCGCACCATCTCGATGACCCGCCAGCCGCCCTCTTGATCCTCGACCCTGCTGGCCTTGCGGATGGGAAGTTCGGCGGTCCAGATCTTCCGCCCGTCCTCATGGGTTGTCAGGGTCACCGGCCGGCCTTGATTGCTGCAGCGCCGCCAGGCTTCGAGCCAGCCGCGATCCGCGCCGGACAAGGGTTCCAGCAGCAGCCGCACCGCCCCGCCGCAGCATTGCCCGATATCGGGACCCAGCGCGTGCTGGGTCAGCATCCGGCGCGCCACCGGCTCGCCCATCAGCCGCCGCGCCGCATCGATGGCCAGCAGCTCCAGCTGGCCGCCGCCGATCGAGCCGACGATATCGTCCACACGCACCAGCATCTTCGCGCCGGCCTCGCGTGGGGTCGACCCCTTGGCCTCGGCCACGGTCACCAGCACCGCGGGAGTTGTTGCCTCGGTCGCAGCGAGGGCGGCGGCGAGCCAGGCTGGTTGCCAGGTCATGCGCGCACCTGCAGGCGCCGCCGGAGATCCTCGACCGCGAACAGGATTCGTTCCGGCGTCGCCGGCGCGTCGAGCGCCGGCATCAGCCGGTAGTCGCCAATGCTGGCGATGGCGTCGGAAATGGCGCGGAACACCGAGATCGCCAGCATCAGCGGCGGTTCGCCCACCGCCTTCGAGCGGTGGATGGTCTCTTCCCGGTTGGGCGCGTTCTCCAGCAGGGCGATACGGAAATCCGCCGGCCGGTCGGAACAGGTCGGGATCTTGTAGGTGCTGGGCGCGTGGGTGCGCAGGCGGCCCTGTCCATCGAAGACCAGCTCCTCGCTGGTCAGCCAGCCCATGCCCTGGATGAATCCGCCTTCGACCTGGCCCAGATCGATCGCCGGGTTCAGCGATTTGCCCGCGTCGTGCAGGATGTCGACCCGCGTCACCGTGCTCTCGCCGGTCAGCGTGTCGATCAGCACCTCGCTCACCGCGGCGCCATAGGCGAAATAGAGGAACGGCCGGCCGCGCGCCGTCGCGCGATCGTAGTGGATCTTCGGCGTGCGGTAGAAACCGGTCGCCGAGAGCGAGATGCGATCGAGATAGGCCTGCTTCACCAGGTCGGTGAACGGGATCTCCTGGTTGCCGACCCGCACCCGGTTGGGCAGGAAATCGACATCGTCGACGCTCACCTTGTATTTGTCGGCGGCGAAGAGGCTGAGCCGGCGCTTGATCTTCTGCGCCGCCACCTGGGCCGCCATGCCGTTCATGTCGGAGCCCGACGAGGCCGCGGTCGCCGAGGTGTTAGGCACCTTGCCGGTATTGGTCGGCGTGATCTTCACCTGGTCGAGGTCGATCTGGAACTCCTCGGCCACCACCTGGGCCACCTTGACGAACAGGCCCTGCCCCATCTCCGTACCGCCATGATTGAGATGCACCGAGCCGTCGGTATAGACATGCACCAGGGCACCGGCCTGGTTCAGATGCTGGGTGGTGAAGGAGATGCCGAATTTCACCGGCGTGAGGGCGATACCCTTCTTCAGATACGCATTCTCCGCATTGAAGTGCGTAATCGCCGCGCGGCGGTCGCGATATCCGGCGCTTTCCTCAAGCCGCGTGATCAAGTCCGGCAGGATGTTGTCCTCGATCTCCATGTGATAGGGCGTGACGTTGCGTGGCGCCGCGCCGTAGAGATTGGCCTTGCGCACCTCCAGCGGGTCGAGGCCGCGATGGCGCGCGATCTGGTCCATCACCTCCTCGATCCCCATCATGCCCTGCGGCCCGCCGAAGCCGCGAAAGGCGGTGTTCGACACCGTGTTGGTCTTGCAGCGCTGCGACCGGATGCGGACCGCATCGAGGTAGTAGCCGTTATCGGCATGGAACATGGCGCGGTCGCAGATGGCGCCGGAGAGATCGGCGGAATAGCCGCAGCGCGCCGCATGCTCGAAGGCGATCCCCAGGATGCGGCCGCGCGCGTCGAAGCCGACCTCGTAGTCGATGCGGAAATCGTGGCGCTTGCCGGTGGCGATCATGTCGTCGTCGCGGTCGAGCCGGCATTTCACCGGCCGCCCCAGCTTGACCGCCGCCAGGGCGGCGATGGCTGCCCATTGCGAGGCCTGCGTCTCCTTGCCGCCGAAGCCGCCGCCCATGCGCCGGCACTCGACTGTCACCGCATTCGCCGGCCGGCCGAGGACGCTGGCGACATTGTGCTGGACTTCGCTGGGGTGCTGGGTCGAGCAGTAGATGGTCACGTCGCCGTCTTCGCCCGGCACCGCCAGCGAGACCTGGCCCTCCAAATAGAAATGCTCCTGCCCGCCGTGATGGAAGGTGCCCCGCAGGCGATGCGGCGCCGCCGCGATCGCCGCCGCGGCATCGTTGCGCTTCATCTCGTGCGGCGGCAGGACGCTCAGATCCTGCTCCAGCGCCTGCTCGACGGTGAGCACCGCCGGCAGCTCCTCGTATGTCACCTTCGCCAGCCGGGCGGCGCGCCGGGCCGCTTCCTGGCTCTCGGCGATGACGGCGAACAGCACCTGGCCATGGAACTCGATCGTGCCTTCCGCGAAGAGCGGATCGTCGCCGGCATGGATCGGGGAGACGTCGTTGCGGCCCGGAATATCCGCCGCCGTCAGCACCGCGACGATTCCGGGAGCCTGCTCCAGGGCCGAGAGATCGAGATTGCGGATGCGCCCATGCGCGACCGTCGACAATCCCGGCGCCGCGTAGAGCGTGCCCGCGGGCTCCGGCAGGTCGTCGACATAGAGCGCGCTTCCCGTCACATGCTTGCGGGCGCTGTCATGGGCGATGGCGTTGTGCACGCCGCCATGGATCGCATCGCGCGCGGTATTGCCGGCGTCAGGCATGTTCATGCGCCGCCCGGCGTTCGGCCATGACCCCGAGCCGTGCCTGCGGCTCGGTCGTCTCGATGAAGAATTTGCGCAGCAGGTTGGCCGCGACATTCATGCGGTAGCTGGCGCTCGCCCGCATGTCGCCGATCGGCCGATAGTCTCGCGCCAGGGCGCCGCAGGCCGCCTCGATCGCGTCGCGATTCCAGGGCTTGCCAAGGAGCGCCGCCTCGGTCTCCGGCGCCCGCTGCGGCGTGCCCGCCATGCCGCCGAAGCAGATGCGGATCTCCTGCACCCTGCCGGCTTCCAGGGTCAGCACGAAGGCGCCCAGAGCGGCGGAGATGTCCTGATCGAAGCGCTTGGAGATCTTGTAGCAGCGCAGCTGGCGCGCGGGATCGGCGATCGGCACCCGGATGGCGGCGACGAACTCGCCCGGCTGGCGGTCCTGTCGCCCATATTCGAGGAAAAAATCCTCCAGCGGCAGCTCGCGATGACGGTCGCCGCGCCGCAGCACCAGGCGGCTGCCCAGCGCGATCAAGGGCGGCGGGAAATCGCCGATCGGCGAGCCGTTGGCGATGTTGCCGCCGATGGTGCCGGCATTGCGGATCTGCTCCGAGCCGAGGCGCCGCGTCAGCGCCGCCAGGTCGGGATGGTGCTCCTCGATGGTGGCGAGCGCTTCGGTGTAGGTGACGGCCGCGCCGATCTCGATCCAGCGCTCGCCGACGCTGATCCGCTTCAGATCGTCGACGTCGCCGATATAGATGATCGTATTCAGCCGCCGCAGCTGCTTGGTGACCCAGAGCCCGACATCGGTGCCGCCGGCAAGGATGGTCGCATCCGGGTGGCGCTCCAGCAACGCGGCCAGCTGCCCTGCGCTGCGCGGCGCGTAGTAGCTACTGCCGGCGCCCTCCAGCATCGCCGTCTTGCCTTCGCTCAAGGTCCGCAGCTTGGCGATGGTCTCGCCACGCCGGCGCGCGAAGCGATCGAGGGCGCCGCCATCGCGCATCGTTTGCGCCGCGGCGATGATCGGCCCATAGCCGGTGCAGCGGCAGAGATTGCCCGCCAGCGCGTCGTTGATGCGGTTGCGGTCGATGCGGTCCTGCCCGTGATAGAGCGCGAACAGCGACATCGCGAAACCCGGCGTGCAGAAGCCGCATTGCGAGCCGTGATGCGCGACCAAGGCCTGCTGGCAGGCATGGAGCGCGCCATCCTCGTCCGCCAGGTCCTCGATTGTCAGCAGCTGCTTGCCGTCGAGCGTGCCGATCAGCTGGATGCAGGCATTGACCGCGCGATAAACCAGCTGGCCGTCCTCCAGCGCGCCCAGCGCAACGGTGCAGGCGCCGCAATCCCCCTCGCCGCAGCCTTCCTTGGTGCCGCAGCGGCGCTCCTGCTGCCTCAGATAGCCGAGCACCGTCATGTTCGGATCGGCATCCGCGACTTCGCGCATCTCATCGCCCAGCAGGAACCGGATCGGGCGCGTGGGCGCGTTCATGGTCACGAGCCCCGATAGGTCGAATAGGCGAAGGGCGAGATCAACAGGGGCACATGGTAGTGCTGATCCCCGGCGATGCCGAAATGGATCGAGACGATGTCGAGGAAGCGCGGCTCGGGCAGCGCCAGGCCCAGCCGCGCGAAATAATCGCCGGCACCGAAGGTCAGCTCATAGGTCCCGGTGCTGAAATCCGCGCCATCGAGCAGCGGCCGCTCGCACCGCCCATCGGCATTGGTGATGAACTCGCCCAGCTTGCGCCGCGCCCCGCCCGCCTCCAGGCGATAGAGAGCGATGGCCATGCCCTCGGCCGGACGCCCATGCGCGGTATCCAAGACATGCGTGGTCAGCCGTCCCATGGCCCTGCCCCTGGCTCGCAGCGTAGCGCTGCGCTTCCCTTGTGCCGGCCGGCCCGGAACGTCGAAACCCGGGCCGCCGAAATCGTTGCGACCCCGAAAAGATACCGCGATTCCAATGACCTGGGCGGGCGATTATGCGGAAACCGACCCAAAACACTATCAACGAAGTCTTGAAGGTCCCTCGCCTGCCTGGCCGGTAATCGCATAGTTTCAAACCCTTATGCGCTCGGCCCATTTTCGCCGCTCGGAGAGCGTGCCCGGACGCAAACCGGCTTGCCCGTACCGGGGGCGCGCCGTAAGCGGTAAGCCGCCACCCGAAAGGACCCCCATGAACGCCACCTTCCGCCGCGCCACGCGCGATGATTTGCCGACAATCGTCGCCCTGATCGCCGACGACCAGATCGGCCGCACGCGCGAGGATCTGTCGACGCCGCTGAACGCCGCCTATGTCGAGGCCTTCGCCGCCATCCAGCGCGACGAGAACCAGATCCTCGCGGTGGCGGAGCAGGACGGCGCGGTGATCGGCTGCCTGCAGATCACTTTCATCCCCGGCATCTCCCGCCAGGGCATGTGGCGCGGCAACATCGAATCCGTGCGGGTGGCGAAGGAACTGCGCGGCCAGGGCATCGGCCGCGCCTTCTTCGAATGGGCGATCGCGCAATGCCGCATGCGCGGCTGCAAGCTGGTGCAGCTGACCACCGACAAGCGGCGCAGCGACGCGTCGCGCTTCTACCAGTCGCTCGGCTTCACGCCCAGCCACGAGGGCATGAAGCTCTCGCTCTAGCTATTGCGGACAGCTGGCGGGGTCGGCGCAGGCTTCGGGCGGTGACGGCTGCGGCGCGGATTCCTGCGCGACCGGCTGCGGCGCGGGTTCGGGTTCCGGTGTCTGGGCGGGCGCGGCAAGGGGCGCTGGCTCAGGCAGCGGCGCCGGCATGCTCTCCGGCATCGCGGGCGCTTCCTCAACCGGCGCCATCTCCGGCGCCGTGTCCACCACGGGTACTGTTTCGGGCGCCGCTGGTTCCGCGCTTGGCGCAGCTTCCGGCACCGCGTCCGCGACGGGCAGCTCTGCCGGCGGCGCGCCGCCTTCAGGTTCCTTGACGCCCACCGGTTCGTCCGCCTCCGGCATCAACGGGTCCGGCAGCGCGACGGGCTGCGGCGCGATGCTGGCGCCGGGCGCGCCGGGTCCAAGCACATCCGCGAGGTCGTCCGCCGCCGCGCGGCCGTAGTAGATCTGCGTCAGCGTGATGCTGGGACCATCCTTGTCGGAGCAGACCTTGGTCGCGTTGACGCAGGTGACATAACGCTCCGGCACGAAGCTCTCGCCGCCAAGCCAGGTGTTCACCTTGCGCTCGGCCTTGTCGCCGAAGATGTCGTCGGTCCAGTCGACATCGAGACCGCCGGCATCGGAGCAGGTGCGCGTGCGCCGGTCGCAGGTGACGCCACGCTTCGGTTGGAACAGGAACACCTGCTCGCCGTATTTGCGCACCGCGCGGTTGGCGTCGTGCTCGCTGAAATAGCGCCGGGTCGCGTCGTAGCTGAGGCCGTAGCGGTCGTAGCAGATCTCCCGCGCGCGGTCGCAGGTAATGCCGCGCGCCGGGCGGAACAGGACACCCTGCCCGCCGGATGTGGCGCCGCCGTAATATCCGCCGCCCCACCCCGCATTGTTGGACGTGACGGGCTGGCCATAGGCGGGCTCGGAATAAACCGGCGCCGGATTGCCGTATTGCGAACAGGCGCCGACGGCCAGAAGACAGGCCAGGGAAAGAGCGCGAAGGGGAGTCATCGAATGGACCGCTGCAGCCAAATATGGCCGGACTCTACCAGCCGGCCCGTTTCGGCCGCGCTTCACATGCGCGCGAGCTTGGCCACCGGGCTGTGCGCTGGATCACTCTCTTTCGCGAGCTCGGCCAGGATCCAGTCGCGGAAGGCGCGGATTTTCGCGGATTTGGCGCGGTCCTCCCGATAGGCCAGCCAATAGCACTGCTCGGTACGATGCACGGTTCCATGCGCCAGGACCAGCCGCCCGTCGGCCAGTTCGTCGGCGAAAAAGGCCGGCGTCAGCAGCGCGATTCCCTGGCCGCCCATCGCGGCCACGCCGAGCATCTGCTGCGTCTGCGCCGTCATCGCCGGGCCGCCCTCGTAGACCGGGTCGGCGATGCCGACATGGGCGAACCAGTCGCGCCAGCAGACATCCTGCCAATCGAGCAGCGGCAGCTTCAGCAGATCCGCGGCATTGCGGATCGGCCCGGCGCGCTTCAGGAAGTCGGGGCTGCACATCGGCACCATTTCCATCGGGAACAGGCGGTCCGCCTTCAGCCCCGGCCACGCGCCCTTGCCGCCGCGGATGGCGATGTCGAATTCGGCCTCGCGCAGATCGTAGGTGCGCCAGGAGGCATCGACGCGCACCGCGATCTGCGGATGCGCCATCTGAAAGCCGCCGAGGCGCGGCACCAGCCAGTTGGTGCAGAAGGTGCTGACCACGGTGAGCGACAGCACGTTGGCGTCGCTCTCCTTGAGCCCGGCGAAGGCGGTGCCGAGGCGCTGGAACGCGTCGGCCACGGCGGGAGCCAGCTTGCGCCCCGCCTCCGACAGTTCGACCCTGCGCGCCTGGCGCAGGAACAGCGGCAGGCCGACCCGGTCCTCCAGCAG
>JAEUKU010000376.1 GCA_016794075.1 Rhodospirillaceae bacterium | reverse complement strand
CATCCGGTCGGCCAGTATCGCCTGGGCGTCTGCTACGCCTTCGGCAGCGGTCGGCCGCTAAACTACGAGACAGCGCGGCAACTGTTCGAGGCGTCCGCGGCCCAGGGATTCCCGCAGGCGATCTTCAACCTGGCGGTCCTCTACGACAAAGCGCTGGGCGTCGCGCGGGACCCGGACCGTGCCTTCGCCTATATGCGGCAGGCCGCCGATCTGGGGCTGGTCGACGCCTATGGTGGCCTGGGTCAGTTCTATCGCAACGGCGTCGGCACGCCGCCGTCGCGAGAGGATGCGATCTACTGGCACCAGCTTGGCGCGCGCGCGGGCCTGGCCACGTCGCAGCAGGCCCTGCAGGAAATGGGCGTGCCCTGGTAAAGCCGAAGCGCCTCGTGGCTATTTCACCGAGCCGGCGGTCAGCCCCTTGACGATGTAGCGCTCCAGCGTAATGCCGATGACGATCAGCGGCAGGATGGCGGCGGCGGAGAGCGCGGCCATCGACCACCAGCTGATGCCCTGCGAGCCGGTCTGGCTCGCGACCATGACCGGCAAGGTCTTGGCGTGGGTGCTGGTGAGCAGGGCGGCGAAGAAATATTCGTTCCAGCACAGGATCACGGAGAGGATGAAGGCCGCGACCATGCCCGGCAGGGCGATCGGCAGCACGATGCGCAGGAAGGCGCCCCAGACCGAGCAGCCGTCCACCATCGCCGCCTGCTCCAGCTCGATCGGGATGGTGTCGAACTGGTCGCGCATGATCCAGATCACGATCGGCAGCACCATCAGCGTGTAGAGCAGGATGAGGCCGATGCGCGTGTCGAGGAAGGCCAGCTCCTTGTAGAGCACCAGGAACGGCATCGCCAGCACCACCGGCGGCAGGATCAGCTGCGACAGGAAGAAGAACGAGATGTCCTTGTTCTTCATCGGGCCGAACTTGTATTCGAAGCGGCTGAGTCCGTAGGCGGCGCAGGCGCCGATGACGACCGCCAGGGTCGAGGCGCTGAGCGAGGCGATGACGCTGTTCTCGAAGCGGTTCAGGAACTCGTCGCGCACGGTCGAGGTGTTGAACAGCGTGTCCGGCGACAGGCCGAGCGAGCGCCAGCCGAGCCAGTCGGGCACGTAGTCGATCCACGGGATCAAATGCCCCTTCATCACATTGGCGGCCTTCTTGAACGAGGTCGAGAAGGTCCAGTAGATCGGGAACAGGCTGACGAAGGCCCAGAAGATCAGCAAGGCATAGATCGCTACCTTGCCGACGATGCGCCCGAGCCGTACCGGCGTGACGTGGCGCGACCGCGCTTGCGTATGAGCCATGACCGTCATTGCGTCTTCTTCACCCAGCGGTTGGCGATGCTCAGCAGCAGCGTGATGAAGATGATGATGAGGACCAGGTAGAACTCGGCCAGCATCGTGCCATAGCCGACATTTGAGCGGTCGCGGTATTCGCGGAAGATGAAGGACGAGACCGTATCGGTCGCGCCACCCGGGCCGCCCGAGGTCACGTTGATCACGATGTCGGCCAGCTTCAGCTGAAAGATGATGCGCAGCACAATGGCGGTGATGCTGACCGGGAGCATCAGCGGGAAGGTGATCTGCCAGAAGCTCTGCCACTTGGAGGCGCCGTCGACCTTGGCGGCCTCGGACAGCTCCTTGGGCAGCGCCTGGAGCCCCGCCAGCAGCATGATCATGATGAAGGGGATCCAGACCCAGGCATCCATCACCGCGATGCTTGTTTTGGCGACCCAGGGCGAGGTGAAGAAGGCCGGGCTGTCCCAGCCCAGGAAGCGCGCCAGCTTGGCGACCGGGCCGTAACGATATTCCAGCAGCGACTTGCCGATCATCCAGCTGACCGCCACCGGGCTCAGCATGAAGGGCAGCAGGAAGGCGACGCGGAAGAACTTGCGGGCCTTGATCTCGGCATTCAGAAGGAGCGCCAGGCCGAAGGCGATGGCGTATTGCACCAAAACGGTCAGCACGTAGAAGACCATGTTGCCGAGCGCGTTCCAGTAATAGGGATCGGCGAACAGCGCATAGAGGTTCTTCAGGCCGCTGAACCGCCGGCCCTCAAACGAGCTGAGGTTCCAGTCGGTAAAGGCGATGTAGAGCCCGAAGAAGGTCGGAAAGATGACCATGGCCACGGTGAACAGCACTGCCGGCAGGACGAAGAGCGACTTGTGCCCCTCGATGCCGCGCCGCCAGACCATGCCGAGCGCCAGCGCCACGCCCCAGCCGACATAAGCGAGAGCGATCGGCCGCCAGGTTTCGAAGCCCCAACCGATGACCTCCGCCTTGTAGAGACTCTGGGCGAGGACCAGGGCGGCGAACAGGATGCTGGCCACGGCGATCAGCCAGGTGCCGGCGACGGCCCGGTCCGGAGCCGTGCGAGCTATGCTGCCTGGAGAGGTCGAGACATCCTGCACGCGTGATCTCTCGAAGCTGAATTGCCTGGAAAAGAGACTGGCGGCGCCGGGTGGCGCCACCAGTCCCGGGGATCCGATGCGGCCTTAGGAAAGGCCCAGAGAAGCCTTGTAGAGCTTGATCTGGTTGTCGCGGCCGATCTCGTCGGTGATCTTTTCCCAGGCGGCGGCGATCCGGTCGGCGCCGGTCTGGGCGTCCGAACCGCCGGCCCAGATCTTCGACAATTCATCCTCGGCGACGCTGTAATACTGGAAGATGCCGGGGATGCGCGGCTCGATCGCGGCGTTCGGATGGTTGTACGAGTTCGCTTCGGAATCCAGATACGACTTGATGAAGGCCTCGTCGTAGCCGGCGCCGACCCACTCCGACACGTTGAAGTGGCTGTTGCGATAGGGCTGGAAGCCCGACGGATAAGCCGCCGTCCACAGCGAGATGTCCTTGCCGCCCAGATGCGCGGCCGCGGACCACGCCGCCTTCTGCTTCTTGGAATCGCTGTCGACGCGCGCCATCACATACACGCCCCAGCCGATATAGGCCATGTTGGGGGCGAAATTCGGGCCGCTCGCCAGCTTGTCCCACTGGCCGGTCTTTGAGTTGTAGACGTCGTCCGAGCCGGGGAGGATCGAGAAGCCGCAGACGTCGCCGATGACCGAGCTGTCGTTAGTCTTGGCGTTGGAGCCGATGTCGCCCCACCAGGACAGCATCGAGCCGGTGCCGGCGAGGAATTGCTGGAAGCCGGTAGTGCCCGGATCGGCGTTGAGCTGATCGGCCGGCTCGTAGGGCAGGGCATCGATCACGTCCTGGATCGCGCGGACCCAGGCCGGGTTGTTGATGCGCGGCTTCATCGTGTCGGGATCGAACAGCCAGGCTGGATCGTCCGGATGCTTGGCATACGCTGTGGCGCGGCTGCCGAGGAAGTAGAAGCCGAAGCCGCCCCAGCCCTTGATCGGGTCGAGATAGCCATAGGCGTCCTGGCCGTCGACCTGCTTGCCCTTGAGGAACTTGGTGACCGCCTGGACCTGCTGCCAGGTGGTCGGCACGCCCCATTCGCCGGCATTGCCTTCCGCCTTCCAGGCTTCGGCAAGTTCGGCGTTGGAGAAGTAGTCGGTGCGGTAGTTGAAGTTGTGGCAGTCGCCGTCGATGGAGATGCGATAGGTCTTGCCGCCCCAGGTGCCGACCGGCGCCTTCAGATAGCCGACATAATCGTCCATCTCGATCTGCGTCTTGACCCAGTCGGGCATCTCGGAGGCGAGGCCCTTGCCGCAGACGTCGCCCTCGAAGGGGGCGCCCATCTCGATGATGTCGAAATCGACGGTGCCGGTGGCGATCGCCTGCTGCAGGCGGCCGTTGTAATCGGCCTGTGCCAGGTCGATCCAGTTGATCTTTGCGCCGGTATAGGCCTCCCACGGCTTCAGGAAGCCGCGGAACAGCAGGTTGTGGAGGTTCTGGTTGTTGAGACCCATGAAGGTGAGCTCGACGCCGGCGAACTCGCCTTCGGTCACGTTCTGCTTGGTGGCGCCGAGGCACATCTCGCCCACCTTCTGCCAGTCGGCATCCGTGGGGGATCCCACGCCGACGCCGGGGATCTTCAGCAGGTCGGCACGGAAATCCGCGCGCGCCGATTTCGGCAGCAGGCCGGCGGTGCCCGCAACGCCGAGCGCAGCGGCGGCAGCGCCGCCCTTCAGCACCGAGCGGCGGGTAAGCAGGTTGTAGAGTTCGATTTTCATTTCGGTTTTCCTCCCCAGTTGCGCCCGCGCCAATGAAACGTTGTACCGAGGGGCCGAGAGTGAGGATCGCGAAGGAAAATCCGGCTTATCATGGAGTGACCTGAACCCTCAGGTCGGCAATGGGCCCACGACAGCTTGCAATCAGCTCATGAGTCTCCGGCCGTCCGCAGCACAACTTTGTGTTTTTGTAGGACGCGTTGCCGAGTATGCAAACGGCGATTCTGGTTGTCAATCAAGCGCGGCCGACCGGCGCGCGAAGTGTTCGGTTGCAATGCAGCATCGCAGCTGCGGCGACCGTCTCACGTCAGCCGGTGCCCCGATTGCGCGTCGAACAGATGCACGGAAGCGAGGTTCGGGCCCACCGACAGGGTTTCCCCGGGCCTGGCGGAAATGCGCTCGCGAAAGACCCCGACGATCTTCTGGCCGGCGAGCTTGGCGATGACCTGGGTCTCGGAGCCGGTCGGCTCAATGACCGTGATCTGCGTGCTGACCGGGCCGCCGAGCGACAGGTGCTCGGGGCGGAAGCCGTAGATGACTTGGCGCCCGTCGCTGCCCGCGGGGGCGCGACCCAGCGGCAAGGGCGTGCCGTCCTCCGCCACGAAGCCGTCACCACGGATGGTGCCGTGAACCATGTTCATCGCCGGCGAACCAATGAAGCCCGCGACAAACAGGTTGGCCGGATTGTCGTAGAGCTCGAGCGGCGAACCGATTTGCTCGACCACCCCGTCATGCAGCACCACGATGCGGTCGGCCATGGTCATGGCCTCGACCTGGTCGTGGGTGACGTAGATCGTGGTCGTCTTCAGCCGCTGATGCAGCTCCTTGATCTCGCCGCGCATCTGCACGCGCAGCTTGGCATCGAGATTGGAGAGCGGCTCGTCGAACAGGAAGACCTTGGGGTCGCGCACGATGGCGCGCCCCATGGCGACGCGCTGCCGCTGGCCGCCGGAAAGCTGGCGCGGATAGCGGGCCAGATAGGGCACGAGGCCGAGGATCTCCGCCGCCCGGCGCACCCGGCCCTCGACCTCCGCCTTCGGCAGGCCGCGCAGCTGCAGCGCGAAGCCCATGTTGTTGGCGACGTTCTTGTGCGGATAGAGCGCGTAGTTCTGGAACACCATGGCGATGTCCCGGTCCTTGGGCTCCAGGTCGTTGACGATGCGGGAGTCGATATGCACCTCACCGGCCGTGATCGGCTCCAGGCCCGCGATCATGCGCAGCAGGGTGGATTTGCCGCAGCCGGACGGGCCGACCAGGGCCACGAACTCGCCGTCGGCGATGTGCATCGATACGCCGTGGATCACCTCATGGTCGCCGTAAGCCTTGCGCACGTCGATCAGATCGACCGATGCCATTCCCCGTGCTCCGTCCCTGTTCGGTCCCGCGGGCTTGGCCGCCGCGGGCGCATTTCCCTCTGGCTTTCCGCCAGGGCGGGGGCAAGACTAAGGCAAGCTTTTCCGAACGTCGAGGGGGCGGGCAACGCCTCCGGAGGGTCTTCAGATGCGCTATGAGCTCATGCTGCCGCACCAGATCCGCACGGCCATCGCGGAGAACTGGCCGGTCATTCTGCCGCTGGGCGTGCTCGAATATCACGGCGAGCATCTGGCAGTCGGCATGGACACGCTCGCCGTGACGCGCGTGCTCGATCGGCTGGAGCGCGAGGCCGACATCGTGATCCTGCCGCCCTTCTACTATGGTGCCTCCAGCCACGCGGTGGCCGGGCCGGTGGGCAACGGCACGGTGCATGTGCCGGCAGAGAACCTGGCACCCTTCGCGCAATCCCTGTTCGCCTCGCTGCTGCGCATCGGCTTCCGCAACATCCACGGCTTCATCCATCACCAGAGTGAAAATTTCGCCGCCGGGATGCCAACCGACTTGGCCTTCAAGCTGGCGGCGCGGCAGGCGATCTTCGCCTTCCTCGAGGCGGAGCGGGGCGAAGGCTGGTGGGGCGACGCCTCGATGGCGGATTACTACGC
>JAEUKU010000349.1 GCA_016794075.1 Rhodospirillaceae bacterium | reverse complement strand
CCAGTAGGCGAGCGCCAGCGCGGCGGCACCGCCGACCGCTGACAGCAGCGACCAGCGTTCCGGCCGCCGCGCGCCCCAGGCGAGGGCGAAGCCGCCGAAGCTGGCGAGCGCGCCGGCGAGGCAGGCGATCCACAGATAGCGTTCCGATTCCCAGCCAAGCGCGCCGCGATCGAAGGCCCCCAGCACCGCCAGATTCGCGAGCAGCAGGCCGAGTGCCGGCACCGCAGCGAGTGCCAGGCCCGCCGCTTCATGCTCCGGCCGCTTGCGCCCCAGCACCATGCCGACGGCCGCGAGCAGCAGGGCGAAGGCCCAATCCTGCGTGCGGAAATCGCCGCCGGCCAGCCACAGCAGCATCAGCAGCGCGGCGGCGGCGCTCGCCGCCAGGGCGACGATGCGCGGCCGCGACCATTGCGCCGCGTCACCGGCCGGCGTCAGCCACAGCGCGCTCGCCGTCACCAGGATCAGATAGGCGGGCACCCAGAGATCGCCGATGCGCGCGCCGTCCGGTGCCGTCGGCATGCCACAGACCAGGAAGGCCCAGCACAGCCCGCCGGCGATGGCGATGGCCGGCAGGTACCACCAGCCGCGCTGCCGTTCCAGCCACAACGCGCCCAGCTGCAGCAGATAGAGATAGCTGAACAGCACGCCGGGATTGGGCTCTCCGGTCGAGACGATGGCCGGGGTCAGGAAGCCGCCGGCGAGGCCGACCAGTCCGACGAAAGGACCGTGGCGCAAGGCCAGCGCGATGGCGAGGAAGGTGATGCCGGCCAGGATGACGAAGGCGAGCGCCGCCGGCAGCAGATGATAGAGCGCCACCGCGGCGAACAGGCTGGCATATAGATCGGCGATGCCGGCGGCGGTCAACGCCTGGCCGATGGTACCCGACTTGCGGCGCAGGATGTCGCCGGCGACCAGCAGGACAAGGCCGAGCAGCACGCCAAGCGCGACCCGCGTCGCCGGGCCGAGCAGGCCCTCGTCGATCGAGTATTTCACCAGGAAGGCGCCGGCCAGCGCGATGCAGGCGCCGCCCAGCCAGACGAAGCCACGCGCGCCGAGCCGCTGCTCGAAGCCGCGCGGCGCCGGCTCGGCGAAATCCCGCGGCGGCGCGGCAGGACCCGGGACCGGAGCCGGCTCCGGCGCGGTTTCGCCGCGCATGGGGGCAGCCGGTTCCGGATCGGGGAGCGTCGGTGCCGCGGGCGCAGGCATCGCCTCGACCTGGGGCGCGACGTCCGGCGCGATCGCGGGCTCCACCAGCGGCGACGCCGGGCGCGACATCGCCGCCAGCTCTCGCAGCGACCGCAATTCGGCGCGCAGCAGGTCGATCTCGCGCTGCAGGCGACCGGTGGCGCGGAAGGCGGCGATGCTGAGGCCCGGCACCACCAGGATCAGGAAGATCGCCGCGGCCAGGAAGACCAGGCCTTCGATGGTGTCGCCGAAGAACAAGTAGCCGCCCCCGATTCGCACCCGAAACCGCACCGGTCCGGGCGCCCCATCATGGCGCGGCGGCCTTGCGGCCCGCAACCTCCGCCTGCACTGAGCGCCGCCGGGGGGTCATGCCCGGCAGCGCTCACAGGTCACTTGTTGTTGCCGCGGCGCTGGTCGGTCGCGCTCTCCTGCTCGGCGATCAGAGTCGGCGTCGCCAGCCCGGCCGGAATCGATACGCCCGGGTCGCGGTCGTATATGTCACGGCGGAAATTCGCCTGGCCGGCTTCGTCGACCCAGGCGGTCATGTAGACGATGTGCAGCGGAATCGGCCGCGCCAGCTTGGCGAAGGTGGTAACGCCGGACTTCACCACCTCTTCGACCCGCGCGTGGGTCCAGCTGGGGTCGTCCTGCAGCAGGAAGGCGGCGAGACCGAGCGGATCGTCGACCCGCACGCAGCCCGAGGAGAAGAAGCGGTCCTGCTTCACGAACAGCTCCGGCGCCGAAGTGCCGTGGATGAAGACGGCATGGTCGTTCGGGAAGTCCAGCTTCACCGGCCCCAGCGCGTTCTCCGGCCCCGCATCCTGCTTCAGCCGGTAGGGGAACTTGCCGGAGGCCTTCACCTCCCGCCAGTTGATCCGGCGCGGATCCAGCTGCTGGCCGTCGCTGGTGAAGACGCGGACGTTCCGCTTGTAGAAATATCCCGGCTCCTCCAGCTCGTGCTTCAGCATGTCGATGGCGGCGATCTTGGCCGGCACGCTCCAGTCCGGGTTGAGCTTGGCCTGGAAGATCTCGCTCCGCAGCAGCGGCGTCTTGCGCGCGACGCGGCCGACGATCGCCTTGGAGTGGAAGGTGGTGATGCCGTTCTCGATCACCCGGAGCTCGGTCGAGGGGATGTTGACGAAGACGTAGCGCTCCTCGAAGTCCGGGCTTTCCTTGCGCATGCGGTCGAGATTGAGCAGCACCTGCTTCAAACGCTGCTCGGCGGAGACGTTCATCTCCTCGATCGTGCGCTTGCCGATGACGCCGTCGTCATTGAGACCGTGATTGCGCTGGAACTGGCGCACGGCCAGCTCGAGACCGGAATCATAGAGCTCCGGATCGTCGCCGAGCGCGACCAGCTCACCGGTCACCAGCAGCCGCTCCTTCACCTGGCGCACGCGCGTGCCCTTGTCGCCGATCTCGATCTTCTCCACGCCGGAGACCTTCGGCCAGCCGCCATGCTCGTAGAAGCCGAGATAGACCGGCAAAGCGGACTGGAGACGCCAGAACATCTCGAAGCTCGGCAGCTGCTGCCCGAGGCTACGTGTCGGGTCCTTCGACTTGGCGAGCTCCGCCAACGCGCGGCCACCCTGGCCCCGATAGGCGCCCAGCGACGCGTTGGCGTCGTAGGCACTCGCGACATAAAGCGCGCTCAGCAGCGCTTCGGCATCGGCGGCCTCGCCGGCGGCGATCTGCGACGGCAGCGCCTCGGCAAGCTGGCGCAAGCTGCGCTCGGCCGGCATGCCGGCAAGGATCGCATTCGGCAGCTGGCGCTGCAGATAGGCGCCGAGCACGGTATAGCCCGTGCCGGTCGTCCACAGCGCCGGGCCGCCGGCGGTGTAGTAGCTCTGCAGGCCTGCCCAATCGACCGCGAGGGCGGTGAGCCGGTTGCTCTGCTGCAACCGCTGTATTGCCGCGTCGATGCCGCTCACGGCGGGCGCCGCAGCGCTCGGCGCCGTTGCGTTGGCCGGGTTCAAGAGGGGCACGTTGCGCTGGTCCTTGTCCGCCCAGGCGGCGCCGGACAGCGTGGCGGCTAGACCGGCCGCGCAGCACGCGAGCAGCAGAGACTTCATCCTGGGGGCCATGATCACGCCGTTAGCTGTTGTCCTGATAGGCAAACATTCAGGCGGCCCGATGGATGCGGGCCACTCATTAGATAATAGGGACCGGTTACCGAATTGTCACCGCGACCCAAGCGCGTATCAGCGGCGCCTGTGCGGCCGGTCACAGGGCAAAGCGGCTTATTTCGCCCGTCCTAGACCAAGCCAGGCCGCCCGAAGGCGGTGGCGGAAATGCTGGATTCGATAAAGATCCTGAGGCCGGTCGGCTGCTCGAACACCTTGTCGGCCCGCTCGCTCTTGATCTGGATCTCCACCGCGCCGGCCCGCTGGGCCAGCGCGCCGGCTTCCACGCGCACCAAATCGTCGCAATAGGCGGCGGCCTGCTCCAGATCGACGAAGTCCTTGATCCCGGTCGCGTGGTGGACACGGAACAGGCCTTCCTGCGGCTGGGTGATGGTGGCGTTCGCCCGCTGCAGCACGCCGCCGGCGACCGCGCCGACCGCGTTGCAGACATCGGCATGCGGCGGGATCACCAGCCGCGACTTAAGGCGCCGGGCGATCTCCGGATAATAGCTGCCGACCGGCGCGCCGATGGCGGCGAGCGGCGCGGTCAGGCGGATGGTGGATTCGATCAGCGCCTCGACCGGTTGCGCGGCCGAGAGCGAGCGGCGGATCAGGTCGCGGCCGAGCTGGCCCCAATGATGCGGGTCGATGCCGCTGGTCTCGCGGATCGCCGCATCGAGGATCACTTCGCCCGATTGGCGCACCACCTGCTCGACGATATCGCGGCAGAGCTGCTCGTGGCTCGCGGGCGGCTTCCAGTGTCCCACCGGCGGCTTCTTCAGGAACAGCCTGGCGCCGAGCTCCGCCGCCTCGGCATGCCAATGCGACAAGAGGCCCAGCACATGCGCCGCGTCGCTCGGCGTCAGGCCGCTGATCGCCACCAGGCCGCGATCGACCAGCCGCCCGAGATGGCGCTGCGTCGCCGGGCTGAACAGCAGGTCGGCGAGCGCGACGGGACCGTGCGCGAGCTTCTCCCACAGATCGAGCTGGCCGGCGCTGAGGCTCGACGGGCCGGCATCGAGCGGCCGCTGGCGCAGGGCGAATTGCCCGCGATAGGGCACCAGCTCCTCATTCGCCTGCTGCGCGCGCAGCACGTTCACGATGGCCGGGAATTGCGTCGCCAGCAGGCTCAGCGGCACGGCGCGGCGCGGGCCGACCATGAAACCGTGATGCTCGTCGACGCGCACCTCGCTGTCGCCGCCGAGACCGTAGGTGTGGACCGCGACCGCTTCCACCATGGTTTTCCAGCCGCCGACCGTGGCGCCCTCCTTGTTCAGCACCGGCCGGCCTTCGCGCAGCATGGCGATGTCGGTGGTGGTGCCACCCATGTCGGAGACGAAGATGTCGCTCTCCTGCGACAGGTGCCGGGCACCGACCAGGCTCGCCGCCGGGCCGGAGAGGATGGTCTCGACCGGACAGGTCAGCGCCAGTTCCGCCTTGATGAGGGAACCGTCGCCCTTCACCACCATCAGCGGCGCCTTGATGCCCTTGCGCGCTAGCAATCCGTCGACCGCCTGGATCAGCTGCTGCAATTGCGGGATCAGCCGCGCGTTGAGCGCCGCGGTCAGCGCGCGGCGCGGTGCGTCGAGCTTCGAGGTAAGCTCGTGGCCGCAGGTGACCGGCTTGCCGGTCATCTCGTGGATCAGATGTCGCGCGGCGATCTCGTGCGCCGGGTTGCGCACCGAGAAATAGCCGCTGACGGCGAAGGCGGCGACCTTCGGCGCATGTTCCTGGATGGCGGCGCGCAGGGCTTCGACGTCGAGCGGCGATTGCGCTTCTCCTGTCGGCTTGTGGCCGCCCGCGATCATCACCACAGGATCGCCGGCCATCGCCTGGCGCAGGCCGGCGCGCTCCAGGGCCTTGGCGTCGTAGCCCATGAGGATCAGGCAGATCGGCGCGCCGTGTTTCTCGACGATCGCGTTGGTGGCGAGCGTGGTCGAGATCGAGACCATGGCGATGTCGGCGATGGCGCGCCCAGCCGGCAGATGCGGCAGGATCGCCTCGACCGCCCCGGTCAGGCCGATGGCGAGGTCGTGCTTGGTGGTCAGCGACTTTGCCTTGGCCAGCACGCCGCCGGCATCCTCGCCGCGCACCGGGTCGAACAGCACCGCGTCGGTATAAGTTCCGCCGGTATCCAAACCCAACAGAATCGCCAATCCAATCTCCGTTCCCTTGCCGGCAATGCCATGCCGTTGCGCGGCGCAAAATGCCGCCCCGCGGCGGCGGGCGCTAGCCTGATTGCGCCGCCCCGTGTGCGTTTCCCCGGAAATGGCCGGAAGAATTCCGACGGAAGTTCGGGATTGTGGCGATGCTTCAAGCACTTATAATGCCGAGTCGCGACGCCGGCCGGCCGGCGGGATGGCCGGGGCGTCGCGGGCAATCACGGGGGAAGGTTGCGCATGAAGTCGTCACGCGGCCGCAAGACGCTGACCGTCAGCCTTCTCGCCTGCTGCCTCTCCGCCTTCTCCGCCCCGCTGCTGGCGCAGAACCTGCCCGAAGCCGGGGACGTGACCTATGACCAGGTCCTGGAGAGCCCCGACGACCCGATGCTGTCCTACCGCTATGCCTTGAAGCTGATCCAGGACGGCGACCTGCTGGGGGCCTCGGCAACGCTGGACCGCCTGATCCTGCTCGCCCCGGGCGAACCCAACATCCGCGCGCTCCGCGCCATCGTGCTCTATCGCCTGGGCAATCTACGCGAGGCCAAGGACGAATTCGCACAACTCCTGCAACTGGAACTCGACCCCCGGCTCAAGGCCAACATCGAGCGCTACGCGGCCGAGATCGACCGGCAATCGCAGCGCACGCGCCTCACCGCGCTGGTCAGCCTCGGCTACCAGTTCGACAGCAACCGCGCCGGCTCCAACGACGCCGACAAGGTGCGCACCGTGGTGGGCGATTTCGACCTCACCAACGCGGCGCCGACCGACGACGACCATTCGATCCAGGCACTGGCCAAGCTGTCGGTCGAGCATGACCTGCCCGGGCAGGATCGCAACATGCTGTTCGCCAGCGCCACTTTCTATGACGGCGACCAGTTCAAGCTCGACGATTTCGACACCCAGAGCATCGGCGCGCAGGCCGGCATCCGGGTCGAGGTGGGCGAGCTCTTCGTCACGCCCAGCGTGAACTACACGCACCTCTGGCTCGGCGAGGAAAGCTATCTCGACTTGTTTCAGGCGGAGGCGCGCTACGACTGGCGCATCAACGATCCGGTCAATTTGTTCGCGTCATTCGGCCTTGCCGACTACGACTATCACGTCACCAACGAGTATCCGAGTTCGGAGGACCAGAGCGGCATCGACGTGAACGGCCGCCTCGGGCTTGACTGGTATATCGGCAGCGACCACCGCCTGACCTTCGCCTACACCCACCGCCGCTTCGACGCCACGGCCGAGTTCGAGAGCTTCGACGGAGACCGGCTCAATGTCGACCATGTCTGGCTGATCCACCGCGGCATCTTCCTGGTCACCAACCTGTCGGCGGAGTGGGACCGCTATGACGAACTCGATCCGCTCTTTGTCGGCACCGATCGCGAGGATGTCATCTATCGCGGCCGGCTCACCCTCGGCGTGCCGGTCGCCACCATGTTCGGCACGGAACAGAGCGGGTTTCTCGACGGGCTGCTGATGTCCGCTTACGGCGAATACTACCTGCAGGATTCCAATCGCGAACTGAACGAGTTCGAGAACATCCGCGCCGGCGTCAGCCTCAGCAAGAGATTCCGGTTCTAGACCCCTCGACTACGGCAGCGGCCGCGGCGTCGCCACCACCTTGCCGTCATAGGTGCCGTTCAGCGTCATCGCATCCGTCGCGCTGTTGTGGCGGAAGGTGATCTGGCCCTGGTGCGCGCCCGAGACGGCGAGATCGAGGGTGAGGCCGATATTCTCCGCACCCTCGTCGATCGCGATGCCGGTGCCGTCGATCGCGATACCCGGCCACCAGGCGCATTTGGCGAAGCCATAGGCGGTGCCCTCTTCGGCCGCGCTGATCTCGACCGTGCCGCCGTGGTCGCAGCCGATCGCGAGTGAATCGCCGCCGTCCCAGTTGTAGAACTCGGGCGATTGCGCGATCTCCGTCTCCAGCGCCCGCGCCAAGACGAAGGCGTCGTCCGCATCGCCCGCGCCAGTCAGTGTCAGCGGCTTATAGGCGCCGATGAAGTCCTGTTCGCAGACCTGCTCCTGCGCCTCGGGCAGCGTGCCGTCGAACAACAGGCTGTAGACAATCTCGTCCGGGCAGGTGAGGCCGCGGCCCCAGATCACATGCGGCCCACCCTTCATCGTCACCAGATAGCCGTTCTTCACGTGGTCGAGCACCGAATAGGACATGGTGATGGGCGTGATCGGGTCGGTGTCGGCATTGAGGATCAGCGTCGGATAGTCGCCGCCAGCGAAAGGCTGCGGCCGCTTGTCGTCGCCGCGGACGGGCCAATAGGCGCAGGCCAGACGCTCGGCATAGAACAGCCGCAGCAGGCGCTTGGCGCGCGGCGCGAAGGCTTGCGCCTCGGCCAGGATCTGCCGCGCATTTGCGTCGCGATCCTCACCGCCTTCCGCATAGTCCGAACAGGTGATCGCGTAATAGGCCGCGCCGAACCAGGTCGGGTCGGCGATCCCGGCCTCGGTCTGCGGATCGACGACCAGGGTGGAATAGGCCAGACGCAGCATCGGCAGCAGCTCGCCGCGCGAGGCTGCCGCCAGGGCGCGCAGGAACACCGGCCGGTCGTCGGGACCGTAGAGCGAATAGAAGGCATTGGCGGACAGCATGGCGGCGGTCAGATGCCGCTTCGCAATCGTGCCGTCGCCGAGCGGGAAATCGAGTTCGATCGGCGCCTGCGCCAGTCGCGCGGCCAGCTGGTCGTAGACCTGCGCCGCCTCGCCCCGCATGTCCTCCCGGCAGCCGGGAACCTGTTGGCAGGATTCGAGAACCCGCGCCAGGATGCGCTCCGCGCTCTCGGTGTAGGATTCGTAGTAGCCGCTGAAGCTGAGCGCCAGGTCGACGACGCCGTCGATGACGACCCCCTTCACCGCGGCGGGAAACGCCGTCGCGTATTGCTGGGCGAACTGGGTGCCGTAGCTTTCCCCATAGATCCAGACCTGGGGACTGCCGATCGCCGCGCGGAAGAGTTCGAGGTCGCGGATCGCCTGATCGGTCGCCACCAGCGGCAGCAGGTCGCGCGATTTGAGCTCCGCGACGCAGTCCGCGGCGAAGGTCTTGGCTGCCCCGATGGCCCCGTCCGGATCCTCGACTCGCAGATCGGCGGTATCGTAGATGCCCTGTGCCGCCGGGCATTCGATGCCGTGCTCCGGCCCGACGCCGCGCTGGTCGAAAAACACGAGGTCCATGTTCTGCGTCAGGCGCTCGTCGAAGGCGCCGAGATAGTCCTCGGCGACGCCGACGCCGCTGCCGCCCGGTCCGCCGACGACGTAGAACAGGATGCCCTTGCTTTCCTCGGAAGCGAAACTGACCGAGAAGGTGATCTTGATCTTGCCGGCCGTACCGCTGGCATCGTGATCAAGCGGCATGTCCAGCGCGACGCAGGTCATGTTGCCGCATGGCTGGCCGCCGAGCTGCTCGATCGCGGCCTTCAGGTCGACAGGATTGCTGATATCCGCCGAGGCGACACCGCCGGCACCGCCCAGCAGCGGCAGTGCCATAGCCAGAATACCCGCCAACCGAGCGCCGCGCATGATGTCCCCCGCCTCTCGTCCCCGCGACACCCGCGTCGGCGTCGTTCCCGGTCGAGCCTAGCCCACGGGATCGCTCGGGTGCAACGCAGGCTTGCAGGCAGCAAGCTCCGCTATCGCGCATCGCCATGCGGCGCGAGGGGCCCAGGCTTGCCAGACGCGCCATTTCATGGCTCAACTATCCGCATGCCGTATCCGAGCCGCGGCGCCTGCGAGGGGATAAGCCAGTCATGACACGCGCGCGCATGGTTGCATCCAGCCTGGTGACGGCCGGCCTTGTCGCGGTGGCGGCAACGCCGGCCCTGGCCGAGCTCGGCGACCCGGCCGGAATCGCCGGCGCCGTGCAGGGTAGCGTGGCGTTGGAATCGCCGGCGCGCAAAACCACCATCGACCAGTTGGCGAGCGGCGAAGACATTGTGATGGGCGACGCGGTCAACACCCGCGCAAAATCGCGTCTGCAGATCATGCTGCTGGACGAGACGGCGATCACCATGGGCGAGAATGCTTCGCTGGTGATCGACGAGTTCGTCTACGACCCGGCGGGCGACAACGCCTCGCTCGCCGCCTCGGTGAAGGAAGGCGCCTTCCGCCTGGTGACCGGCGGCGTCGCGCGCACCAATCCGGAGGGCACCAAGGTCACCCTGCCAAATGCCGTGCTCACCATTCGCGGCACCACCACGCAGGGCAATTGCGATGCGAGCGGCTGCATCGTCGCCCTCGCCGGCACCGGCGACCAGAACTCCGCCGGCAAGAAGCCGAGCCAGGTGCTGATCCAGTCGGCCAAGGAATCCAAGATCCTCAAGCGCGCCGGCTTCTTCGTGTTCATCGGCCCGGACGGCTCGATCACCGATCCAGCGCCGCTGGAAGAGGATTCGGTCGAGAAGCTGACGCGGCTGTTCGAGCCGGTGACCGGCGGCGGCGGCGCGGATTATCTCGGCGGCGCCGAGTTGGTCGATGCCTCCGGCCAGCCCACCGCCGATGGCGGTCCGCTGTCCGAGGATCTGGGCGACGTCTTCGACAGCACCGATCCGGCGCAGAATGTCGGCTTTGAATCGACCGCCAATTTGCCCAGCGGGCAGCTGACCTATTTCGCCGATGACATTCCCCTGACCGGCGGCGGCGGCTTCATCGCCGATTACGACGTCAACTACACCCTCGACCTCGCCAGCCGCGAGTTCAATGGTTTGATCAGCGTCTTCGCCACCGGCACGCCGGGCACTTTCAGCGGCACCTTCCCGTTGCTGCACAACCCCTTCGAGCTCGGCTTCGAGGACCTGCATGAGAGCGGATTGGTCATCGATTCCGCAGTCGACGATTCCATCGTCGTCGACTATTCCATCGGGCCGAACCAGATCGACACCGCGGTGACCTACACGGTGGATCCCGCCCTCGGCGGACCCTACGTCCTGTCCGGTTCCGGACCGGCGCCCCTGCAGCCCTGATCGCTTTCGGAGCCAGCCCTGTTCGACTTCAATCGTGACTTCCAGCACCCGCGCCGCTCAGCGATCCTCGCCGAGCGCGGTGCTGCCGCCACTTCGCACCCGCTGGCGACGCTGATCGCCATCGACACGCTCCGCGCCGGCGGCAACGCCATCGACGCGGCGATCGCCGCCGCCGCCGCCTTGGCGGTGATCGAGCCGGCGATGACCGGCATTGGCGGCGATTGCTTCGTGCTGCTGGCGCCCAAGGGCAGCGACCGCATCGTCGCCTATAACGGCAACGGCCGCGCGCCGCTGGCGGCGGACCCGGAATGGTTCCTCGACCGCGGCATCGGCCGCATCGCGCCCGACAGCGTCCATGCCGTGACGGTGCCCGGCGCCGTCGAGGCCTGGTACCGCCTGTCCGAGGATCACGGCAAGCTCGGCTTCGACCGCCTGCTGCAGCCGGCGATCGAACTCGCCAGGAAGGGTTTCGTCGTGGCGCCGCGCGTCGGCAGCGACTGGGCCCGCGATGTCGAGACGCTGCGCCGCGACCCGGCGACGCGGAAGGCTTATCTGCCGAAGGGCAAGCCGCCGCGCGTGGGCGACCGCATCGCCTTCCCCGCGCTCGCCAAGGCGCTGTCGGCCATCGCCAAGCATGGCCCGGACCCGTTCTATCGCGGCTGGATCGCCGCCGACATGGTGCGCCGCTTGCGCGCCGAGGGCGGGCTGCACCGGATGGAGGATTTCGCGCGCCATCGCGGCGACTACAACGCGCCGGTCGCGACCGGCTATCGCGGCGCCAAGGTCTGGGAATGCCCGCCGCCGGGCCAGGGCCTGACCGCACTGCTGATGCTCAACATCCTCAGCCAGTTCCCGGCGGGCGACGATGCGCTCTCGGCCGAGCGCTGCCATCTTCAGATCGAGGCGGGAAAGCTCGCCTATGCCGAGCGCGACCGCCACATCGCCGATCCCGCTTTCGCCGAGGTGCCGGTGAAGCGGCTGCTCTCCCCTGCCCATGCCAAGGCGCTGGCGTCGCGAATCGACCCGAGGCGCGCCATGGCGGCGCTACCGCCGGCGATGCCGCATCCCGACACCACCTATCTCACCGTGGTCGACAAGGACCGCAACGCCGTCAGCTTCATCAACTCGGTCTATTGGGGTTTCGGCAGCGGCCGCCTGGCGCCGAAGAGCGGCGTGCTGATGCAGAATCGCGGCGCCTGCTTCGTGGTCGAGCCGGGCCATCCGAACTGCATCGGCCCCGGCAAGCGCTCGCTGCACACCATCATCCCGGCGATGGTCACGAAAGGCGGCCGGGCGACGATCTCCTTCGGCGTCATGGGCGGCCACTACCAGCCGGTGGGCCAGGTCCATGTGCTCGGCAACATGCTGGATTTCGGCATGGACCCGCAGGCGGCGCTGGAATGCCCCCGCCTGTTCTTCGAGGAAAGCGCGGTGACGGTGGAGGCCGGGATTCCCGACGCGCTGCGCCGGGCGCTGCTGGAGCGCGGCCATGCCATCGTGCCGGCCGATCCGGCGGAGCCGCTGGGCGGCGGCCAGGCCATCGCCATCGACTGGAAGCGGGGCGTGCTGATCGCGGGCTCCGAGCCGCGCAAGGACGGTCTCGCCCTCGGCTACTGATCTGAAATTGCCGGCAACCCTATGATGTAGTTAACCAAATCATAGCCTTTTTGCGTTGCAATGCTATCAAGCCTGTGGCACGTTTTTTCGCAGCGCTTGGTCAGTTTTGATCATTCGCCAAGGATACCAACGGGTTAGGCTCGGTTTCACCGAGCCGTGGCGGCAAACGGGGGACGGTTTGCAGCCAGGCCAGCCGAACTTTCGCAAGCCGCCCAGGGCCGAATGCCGGTCCGGGGCCGAGGGAGAATGGGACGCATGACCGACCGCAACGAGATCCCGGATTTCCCGGATTCGACGTTGTCCAACTGCCTGCTCGGCCGTCGCCGCGCCTTGGGCTTCGGCCTTGGCCTGGTAGCGCTTGGCGTGGCCAGTCCCATAGGCAGCGCCTTGGCCGCCATGCCGCAGAGCGGCACCCGCACGCTCGGCTTCGTCAACACCCACACCGACGAGAAGATCCTCGCC
This sequence comes from Rhodospirillaceae bacterium, assembly GCA_016794075.1. GTDB lineage: Bacteria > Pseudomonadota > Alphaproteobacteria > Dongiales > Dongiaceae > Dongia_A. The sequence goes on along the minus strand of JAEUKU010000349.1, from coordinate 8,103 downwards.
ACCTATTGGAAGGACGGGGTGTACGACAAGGGCGCGCTGAAGGACATCAACTACGTCCTGCGCGACCACCGCACCGGCGAAATCGCCAAGATGGATCCGCAACTGCTTGACCTCCTGGTCGACCTGCATCGCCGCACCGGCAGCCGCAAAGCCTACCAGATCATCTCCGGCTACCGCTCACCCAAGACCAACGCCATGCTCGCCTCCAACAGCAATGGCGTAGCCAAGCATTCCATGCACATGGAAGCTAAGGCGGTGGATATCCGCCTTTACGACGTCGCGCTCACCGATCTGCGCGACACCGCCATCGGCATGAAGGCCGGCGGGGTCGGCTATTACGGCAAGTCGAACTTCGTCCACGTCGACACCGGTCGCGTCCGCCGCTGGTAGCACCTGCGGCAACGTGGTTACGGCGCCGACCGCGCCATTAACGATCTTTTCACCAAACTGTGCCATGTTTTCCTTAAGATTCCTGGGAATCCGAGGGGCATAGTCGCTTCATGGACGATTTGACCGAGTTGCAGTCGCGTGTCGCGGCGGCGCAGGAGCGCCTGCAGCAGAGCGCCGAGGAAGAGCGCCGCTACGGCCTCCGGCTCAACGACATCGTCGCAATCGTCGAAGGCTCGCTCTCCCGCCAGCGCCAGGATCTGGAGAAGCTGCAGGCCGAAGTCACCGCGTTGCAGACCACGCTCGGCAAGATGAGCGGCGAGCGCGACGAAGCCAAGGCCGCCTTGATCCAGGCCCACAACGCCTTGAGCGCCGCGCAGACGCGTCTCGGCCAGCGCGAAGTGCACAACGAACAGCTGCGCCGCATGTTGCTCGAATTGCTGGCGGCGATCGAATCGCACAAGGGCTCGGCCATTCCCGATGTCATGCGCCGGCTCGAGGGCGGCATCAAGACGCTGATGCAGGATGATCAGGGCGAAGCAGTCGCCGAAGCCGCCGTCGAATCTGCCGTCGAATCCGGGGCCGCGGCGGAGGCCGAAGCGGCCACGCCCGAACCCGAGATCGCGGAACCGGAAACCGCCGAACCTGAGATCCCGGCACCCCGCGCGCCGGAGCCGGTACGCAAGCCGGCGCAGCAGGCTCCCGCGCGCGGCCGCATCCTGACCGTCGTCGCCACTCCGGCGAAGATGGCGGAGACCTCGGGCCAGCTCGCCCTCAAGGCCGAGCCGGAGAGCGAAGAGATGCAGGCCGAAGCGGCGGCCGAAGTCGAGGAAGAGTTCGCGGAGGACTCGGCCGAGCCGGAAGCGGTCGCCGACATCGCCATGAGCGAAGCCGGCGAGATCGTCGCCGATCCCGACGCGGGCCCCGCCGAAACCCCGGCCGAGCCCAGCCCGAAGGAGCAGGAACTGGTGAACGCCCTGCTCGACGCGGAAAAGCGCCTGATCGAGGCCGAAGCCCTGGCCGGCGGCGCCAACGCCAATTCGCCGGTGGCGGAGATCATCCGCCGCATCAGCCAGCGCACGCGCGAAATCTCGGATTCCAACGCGCCGCAAGGCTAGAGCGGATTTCCCGGAACCAGAGCGGACCAAACCGGTTCTTGCCGGGCGTGTCGCCTTGCGCCGACGCCCGTGCGTTGCAGCGCGACTTGCGCTAGCCTAGCACCAATCGGCATTGGATCAGGAGCCGCGCCATGCGCTGGAAGGGTCGTCGGCAAAGCAGCAACATCGAGGATCGGCGGGGCACGGGCGGCGGCATGCGCCTACCCGGCGGGCTCGGCGGCCTGGGTGGGGGCGGCATGGGCGGGGGTCTGGGCGGACCGCGCATCGGCCGGCGCGGCGGCGGCATCGGCATCGTCGGCATCCTGATCCTGCTGGGCATCGCCTGGTTCCTCGGCATCAACCCCTTCGCCTTGCTCTCCGGCGGGTTCGACAGCGGCGGCTATTCCGACCCGCAGAGCCAGACCTTCGCGCCCCCCGCGCAGGAGGAGATGAAGGAATTCGTCGCCGTGGTCCTCGCCGATACTGAGGATACCTGGCACGAAGTCTTGCCGCAGATCGGCGAGCAGTATCGCGAGCCGCGCCTGGTGCTGTTCTCCGGCGGCGCGCAATCGGCCTGCGGCTATGCGCAATCGGCGGTGGGGCCGTTCTATTGCCCGCCCGACGAGAAGGTCTATATCGACCTCGACTTCTTCGACGAGCTGTCGCGCCGCTTCGGCGCGCCGGGCGATTTCGCCCAGGCCTATGTGATCGCCCACGAGGTCGGCCATCACGTCCAGAACATCCTCGGCATCGAGCAGCAGGCGCGCGCGGCGCGCACCGGCTTGAGCGAGGCCGAGGCGAACGAAATCTCGGTGCGGGTGGAATTGCAGGCCGATTGCTTTGCCGGCATCTGGGCCCACCGCGCGCAGGCGCAACAGGGCTATCTGGAGCCCGGCGACGTCGAGGAGGCGCTGCGCGCCGCCAGCGCCATCGGCGACGACACGCTGCAGAAGCAGGCCGGCGGCCGCGTGGTGCCGGACAGCTTCACCCACGGCACCTCGGAACAGCGCGTGCGCTGGTTCGAGGTCGGCTATCGCGGCGGCGACGTGAACGCCTGCGATACATTCAGCGCGGCGAGGCTGTAGGATATCGCCTTAGACCGTCATCCCGGCCGACCCTCGGGCTTGACCCGAGGGGAGCGCCGGAATCCACCGAGCAACGGCATGAACCAACGTGATTGGCCGCAGCCCGTGCGGCGGGGATGTGGATCCCGGCGCGAGGCCGGGATGACGAGAGAATAAGCGACGCGACCGAAACATCCTCACTGCCGTTGCCGGGTATTCGCGGCGATGACAGCGAGAGCGAAGAATAAGCTGCTTTAGGCTGCGTCCGGAAAGGCGCGGATCTTGGTCGGCTGCAACGTCACCAGCTTGTCGGGCACGATCAAGCTGCCGAGATCGCTGCCATGCGGCACCTCGGCTTCCAGCATGTCGCCGGTCGTCAGCAATGCGAGCTCCACGCGGATGGCGGGGCCGGCCAGGAAGACCTGGCGCACCCGTGCCTCCAGCCCGCTCTGCCGGGCATCGGCGATGACGAGGTCGTGCGGCCGCACGAAGGCGGTACCGGCGGCGTCGTGCAGATCGGGATATTCCGGCGCCGGCAGCTCCAGCCCGGCGACGACGGCGCGGCCGCGGTCGATGCGGCAGCGCAGGCGGTTGGCGTTGCCGAGGAACTCGTAGACGAAGGCCGTCGCCGGCCGGTGATAGATTTCGGCCGGCGTGCCGATCTGCTCGATCCTTCCCTCGCGCATCACCGCGATGCGGTCGGCGAGTTCCAGCGCCTCCTCCTGGTCGTGGGTCACGAAGATCGAGGTCAGCTGCATGTCGTCATGCAGCCGGCGCAGCCAGCGGCGCAGCTCCTTGCGCACCTTGGCATCCAGCGCGCCGAACGGCTCGTCGAGCAGCAGCACGGCAGGCTGGATCGCGAGCGCGCGGGCCAGCGCCACGCGCTGACGCTGGCCGCCCGACAGCTGGCTGGGATAGCGCCCGCCAAGACGATCGAGCTGCACCAGGCGCAGCAGCTCGTTCACCTGGCGGTCGATCTCCGCCTTCGCCGGCCGCTGGGCGCGCGGCTTCACCCTGAGGCCGAAGCTGACGTTCTCCGCCACCGTCATGTGCTTGAACAGCGCGTAGTGCTGGAAGACGAAGCCGACATTGCGCTCGCCGGCGCCCTGCGCCGCGACGTCGCGGCCGTCGAACAACAGCCGCCCGCTATCGGCGAACTCCAGGCCGGCGAGGATGCGCAGCAAAGTGGTCTTGCCCGAACCGGAGGGACCGAGCAGCGCGATGAACTCGCCGCGCGCGGCGGCGAGCTCAACGCCTTTCAGCGCCTGGAAGTCGTTGAAGCTCTTGGAGATGCCGTCGACTGTGATCGTCATCTGTGACCTCCCTCAGTGTCTTCGGCCGGCGGCCAGCCGGTCGCCATAGCGCCATTCGAGCAGCGATTTCGCCACCAGGGTCACGATCGCCAGCAAGGCCAGCAGCGAGGCGACGGCGAAGGCGCCGACGAAATCGTATTCGTTGTAAAGAATCTCCACATGCAGCGGCATGGTGTTGGTGAGGCCGCGGATATGGCCCGACACCACCGAGACCGCGCCGAACTCGCCCATCGCGCGGGCATTGCACAGCAGCACGCCGTAGAGCAGGCCCCAGGCCACGTTCGGCAGCGTCACGTAGAGAAAGGTGCGCCAGCCATTGGCGCCGAGCGAGATCGCCGCCTCCTCCTCGTCCCGGCCCTGTTCCTGCATCAGCGGGATGAGCTCGCGGGCGATGAAGGGGAAGGTGACGAAGACCGTGGCCAGCACCAGGCCGGTGACGTTGAAGATGAACTTGATGTCCCATTCCTTGAGGAACGGGCCGAACCAGCCATAGGCGCCGTAGAGCAGCACATAGATGAGGCCGGAGATCACCGGCGAGACCGAGAACGGCAGGTCGATCAGCGTGATCAAAAGGCTCTTGCCGCGGAAGTCGAACTTGGCGATGGCCCAGGCGGCGGCCAGGCCGAAGATCAGGTTGAGCGGCACGGCGATGGCGGCGACCAGCAGCGTTAGGCGGATGGCCGAGAGCGTATCGTCCTCGGTGACGGCGCGCAGGAACGCGCCGATGCCGCCGCGCAGCGCCTCGAGGAAGACGCTGACCAGCGGCAGGACGATGACCAGCAGGATGAAGCCGAGGCCGAGGGCGATCAGCACCCAGCGCACCGGGGCCGATTCGGTCGTCGCCAGCCGCACGCGCGCGGCCGCCGACGGCGCCGCCGCGGCCGGCAGAGCGCTCAGTTCTCTTCGTGTCTGCGCGACCATCTTTGCACCAGGTTGATGAAGAGCAGGATGACGAAAGAGACCGCCAGCATGACGACGCCGATCGCCGCCGCGCCGGCATAGTCGAACTGCTCCAGCTTGATGACGATGAGCAGCGGCGCGATCTCGGAGACCATCGGCATGTTGCCGGCGATGAAGATCACCGAACCGTATTCGCCCACGGCGCGGGCGAAGGCCAAGGCGAAGCCGGTGAGCAAAGCCGGCAGGATGGCGGGCAGGATCACCAACCGGAAGGTGAGCCAGCGACCGGCGCCGAGGCTGACCGCCGCCTCCTCCACCTCGCGGTCCATGTCCTGCAACACCGGCTGCAGGCTGCGCACGACGAAAGGCAGGCCGATGAAGGTCAGCGCCACCAGGATGCCGAGGGGCGTGAAGGCGATCTTCACCCCCAGCGGCGCGAACAGGCTGCCGACCCAGCCGTTGGGGCTATAAATCGTGGCGAGCGCAATGCCGGCGACCGCCGTCGGCAGGGCGAAGGGCAGATCGACCAGCGCGTCGACCAGGCGCTTCAGCGGGAAATCGTAGCGCACCAGGATCCAGGCGACGATGAGGCCGAAGACGGCGTTGATGGCGGCCGCGATCAGCGCGGCGCCGAAGCTCAGGCGCAGCGCCGCGAGCACGCGCGGATCGGTGAGCGCGCCGAGATAGCCGGCAAGGCCGTGCTCCGCGGGGCGGAGCACGAGGGCGGCCAGCGGCAACAGCACGATGAGGCTGAGATAGCTGACCGCGAAGCCGAGCGTGAGGCCGAAGCCCGGCAGCACGCTTGGTCGCTTGAACCCGCCGATGAAGCTGGTCGACGCCGCTGGCATGGACATGCTCCGCGCTTGGCCTTTTTATTGGCCGGGGCGGTAGATCTGGTCGAAGATGCCGCCATCGGCGAAGTGCTTGCGCTGCGCCTCCTGCCAGCCGCCGAAAACCTGGTCGACGGTCACCAGCGGAATCTCCGGAAACACGGATTTGTATTTCGCCGCGATCTCCGGATCGGTCGGCCGGTAGAAATGTCGGGCGGCGATCTCCTGCCCGGCAGGCGAATAGAGATAGGCGAGATAGGCCTCGGCGACCTTGCGCGTGCCTCTGGCGTCGACGTTCTTGTCGATCACCGCGACCGGCGGCTCGGCCAGGATGCTGGCGCTCGGCACCACGATCTCGACCTGGTCCTTGCCCAGTTCCTCGATCGCCAGGAAGGCCTCGTTCTCCCAGGCCAGCAGCACGTCGCCGATGCCGCGCTGCACGAAGGTGGTGGTGGAGCCGCGGGCCCCCGTATCGAGCACCGGCACGCGGGCATAGAGGTCGGCGACGAATTGCTGCGCCTTGGCTTCGTCGCCGCCGGCCTGCTGCAGCGCATAGGCCCAGGCCGCGAGATAGTTCCAGCGCGCGCCACCCGAGGTCTTCGGATTGGGCGTCACCACCTGCACGTCACCCTTCACCAGATCCGGCCAGTCCTTGATGCCCTTCGGATTGCCCTTGCGCACCAGGAACACGATGGTCGAGGTGTAGGGCGAAGAATTGTGCGGCAGGCTCTTCTGCCAGTCCGGCTTGAGCAGGTCGGAATGCGCGGCGATGGCGTCGATGTCATAGGCGAGTGCGAGCGTCACCACGTCGGCCTCGAGCCCGTCGATGACGGCGCGGGCTTGCTTGCCTGAGCCGCCATGCGACTGGTCGATGCTGACCTCTTCGCCCGTCTCCGCCAGCCAATGCGCGGCGAAGGCCTCGTTGAATTCCTTGTAGAACTCGCGGGTCGGGTCGTAGCTGACGTTAAGCAGCGTGGTCTCGGCCCGCGTCGCTGTTGCGCCTACCGTGAGCCCAAGCACCAGAGCCGCCGACAAAGCCGTCTTGAACCTGCGTCCCATCTCCGCCTCCGCTCCTTCTACAGTTTAGTATATTATGTCTATCTTGTTAGTCGTGATTAAAACACGCCAGACCTGCGGCCCGCGGCGGCCTGCTGCTAGATGCCGGCCCCGATATCGATCCGGTGGTGCGGCGGGCGGATTGCATCCGCCAGGTTCGAATTGTCGAGGACCCGCGCCACCGCGTCCCGCGCCCGCCGCATGGTGTCGCGGATGGCGCAGGTCTCCTCGCTCAGGCAGTCGTCGCAGCGGCGGTAGGCCGTCTTGCTGGCACAAGGCACCAGCGCGAGGGGACCGTCGATGTAGCGGACCACCTGCCCGAACGAGATGCTCTCCGCCGGCTTGGCCAGCGTGTAGCCACCGTGCTTGCCGCGCATGCTGCGCACCAGGCCATGCCGCTTCAACTCGAGCAGGATCAGCTCAAGGAACTTGCGCGGCATCTGCTGGCTCTCGGCGATCTCGGCGATCAAGGTGGGCTCCCCCACCGGCCGGTCCGCCAGATACAACAGCGCATGCAGTGCGTATTTTGCTTTCTGTGAGAGCATCAATACACCGTTAACTCGATAGAGATTATTAGATAAATGGCGCGTGTCAAGAGGCGAGACAGATCGGGTCCCGCCGCGCCACGTCCCAATACACTCCAAGTGCCGATTTTCACTACGAATTATGCCGATGTTAACCATCACCGAGCTAGGACTGGGCGCATGTTGCGCAATCTGCCCGCATTGGGTTTGAGGACAAAGACCGTCGTCGCGCTGTCGATTGCCGTCCTGGCGATCCTGGGCGTCTTCATGTCATACGAGATGGAGCGCTTTCGTGTCTCCCGGCTTGGCGAGCTGCGCGCCAATGCCGAGAACCTCGCCAACCTCTACGCCGGCGCGATCGCCAACTCGGTCTGGGAGTTCGACCGCGACAACGCCAAGGCGCAGCTCGAGGCACTGAAAGTCGTCGACGGCTTCCAGCGCGCCGTGGTCTGGGAATCGAACGGCCCGGAATTCGTCGCCGTATTCCACCGCATCGCCGACGGCCCGCATGTCGAGGGCAAGGCGCGCATCGTCGTCAACGGCAAGGAGATCGCCTGGATCCTGGTGCGGCTGTCCCGCAAGGTCGTCAGCGACGCGGCCGAGCGCCATCTCCGCGAGATGCTGTTCACCTTCGGGGCGCTCAGCGTAGCCCTGCTCAGCGCCGTCTTCGCCGCGTTGCATTTCCTGGCCCGGCCGCTGGAGCGTATGACCAACCTGATGCAGCGCTTCGCCACCGGACAGCTCGCCGGGCAGATTCCCTACGTCACACGCAACGACGAGGTCGGCCGCATGGCGCAGGCTCTCGCCGTCTTCCGCGACCATGCGATCGAGCGCCGCAACGCCGAGCTCGCGCTCCGCCGCCGTTCGGAAGAGCTGGTGGCGCTCAACCACGACCTGCTGAAGGCGCGCGACGCGGCGGAATCCGCCAACCG
>JAEUKU010000327.1 GCA_016794075.1 Rhodospirillaceae bacterium | reverse complement strand
CAAGGCGCTCGGCGGGCCGCAGGCCACCGGCATCCTCTGCGGCAAGCGCGACCTGATCATGTCGGCGGCTCTGCAGCATCTCGACCTCGACATCTTCTGGGAGCAATGGAGCCCGCCGCCATCCCTGATCGACAAGGGCCGTCTCAAGGGCGTGCCGCAGCACGGCATCGGCCGGACCTGCAAGGTCGGCAAGGAAGGCATCATCGGCCTGCTGACCGCGCTGGAACTCTTCGTGGCGGAAGGCGATGCGGCACGCCATCGGCGTTGGGCGGCGATGATCCAGGCGCTCGCAAGCGGCATCGGCTCCCTGCCCGGCTGTAAGCTGATGCTGACCGGCCTTGAGATCGACGAGGAGGTTCCCGGCCTTGAGCTGACCTTGGCCAAGGATGCGAAGCTCTCCGCCCTGGACCTCGTCATCGCGCTGCAACACGGCAATCCCTCGATCCAGATTGACCCGACTTACTGCGATCGCGGCATCGTCGGATTCAATCCGATCTGCCTGCAGGACGGCGAAGCGGAAATCGTCGCCCGGGCCGTCCGTCTGGCGCTCTCCTAGATGCGTCAGGCGGTCGGCGCGTCCGGATGGATGAGCCCGGCCGCCTTCAGCTCCTTCCACAGCGCCTTGGGTGCGCGCGCATTCAGGTAGCCGACATTCGCGCGGATCTCGCTGGGCGCCGCGGCGCCTGGGATGACCGAGACCACCTGCTTGTGGAAAAACGGGAACTGGAGCGCCGCAACCGGCAGCTTGACCTTGTGCCGGCGGCAGATGGCGTCAATGGCCGCGACGCGATCGAGCACAGCCTTGGGCGCATTGGAGTAATTGTACTGCGCGCCCTTGCGCGGCCCGCGGGCCAGGATGCCCGAATTGTATGGCCCGCCGAGCACGATGCCGATGCCGCGCCGCTCGCACAGCGGCAGGAAGCTCTTGATCGACTCCTGCTCCAGCAGCGTGTAGCGGCCGGCCAGCAGGAACAAATCGAAATCCCCGCGATGCGCCAGCATTTCGCAGACCGGCCATTCATTGACGCCGGCGCCGAAGGCCTTGATCACCTTTTCGTCGCGTAGTTTGAGCAGGGCCTTGTAGCCGCCCTTCATCAACTCATCGACCCGCGCGTCGCGGGCGGCCTCGGTCCCGTGGTTGAAGACATCGATGTCATGCACGAACAGGATTTCGACGGAATCGAGCCCGAGCCGCTCCAGCGACGCCTCGAAGGACCGCATGACGCCATCATAGCCGTAATCGTAGACTTCCCGTCGCGACGGCGTCGCGAAGAACTTGCCGATGCCGGTGCGCTCTTTTGGCGCGCAGGCCTGCAACAGCCGGCCGACCTTGGTGGACACGATATAGTCCGCGCGCTTCTTGCCGCGCAGGAAGTGATTGATCCGGGTTTCCGACAGCCCAAGGCCGTACAGCGGCGCGGTATCGAAGTAGCGCATCCCCGCCTTCCACGCGGTCTCCAGCGTGTCCCGCGCCTGCTCCTCGCTGATCGCCTTGTAGAGATTGCCGAGCGGCGCCGAGCCGAAGCCGAGCCGGGTGAACCGGATCCTGGCGCCCGATGGCGCGGTGAATGTGGTCGTCTTCACGCTGGCCCTCTTTTTCTGCCGCCGCTATCATTTCAAGGAGACGCTCTTGCCACAAGCCCCTTCCGCGTGGACTCTCAGCCACCGCCGGGCGCAGTTCTGGGATGGAAACGGAGAAGCGAAAATGCTCAAGAAAATCGATCCGCTGCTCAATGCGGATGTTCTTTACGCCCTGCGCGCCATGGGCCATGGCGACGAGTTGGTGATCTCCGACACCAATTTCCCGTCCGACTCCGTCGCCCGCGACACCAAGCTCGGCCGGCTCCTTTCCATCGCCAACGTGACGGCCGCCCAGGCGGTCCGCGCCATCCTCTCGGTCATGCCGCTCGACGGCTTCGTCGATCATCCGGCCCTGCGCATGGAGATCGTCGGCAAGCCGAAGGATGTCCCCGACGTCCAGCGCGAGGTGCAGAAGGAGATCAACAAGGCTGAGGGCAAAACCCTCACCATGGGCACGATCGAGCGCATGGCGTTCTACGAGCGCGCACGCAAGGCCTATTGCGTGATCACCACGGGCGAGCGTCGATTCTATGGCTGCTTCATCCTGAAAAAAGGCGTCATCGGGCCGGACGCATAGGAGCCACGCCATGGGCAAGGTCGCCATTCTCGGCATCTTCGTGGCCGATCTGGCCTTTCGCGCGCCGCGTCCGCCGGCCATGGGCGAGACCATCATCGGCTCGGACTTCAGGATGGGCCCGGGCGGCAAGGGCTCGAACCAGGCGGTCGCCGCCGCCCGCGCCGGCGCCGACGTGACCTTCATTTCCCGCCTCGGTCGGGATTCCTTCGGTGAGATCGCGCTCGCCACCTGGAAGGCGGAGAACATCAACACCGGCAAGGTGGCGCTGAGCTCCGATTTGTCGACGGGCGCTGCCTATATCTTCGTCCAGGAACAGACCGGGGCCAATTGCATCATCGTGGTGCCGGGCGCCGCCGGCGCCATCAGCGTCGCGGATGTCGAGAACGCCGCGGCGGAGATCCGCGCCGCCAAGGTCTTCGTCACCCAGCTGGAGCAGCCCATCGCCGCCGCCCGGCGCGGCCTGGAACTCGCCCGTGCCGCCGGCGCGATGACGGTCTTCAACCCTGCCCCGGCCGCGCCGCTGCCGGATGCGCTCTACGGCCTCTGTGACTACATCACGCCGAACGAGACGGAAGCCTCGACGCTGACCGGCATCGAGGTCACAAACCTCGACAGCGCGCGGGCGGCCGCGGACCAGCTGTTGCAGCGTGGCGTGAAAGTCGCGCTGGTCACGCTCGGCGAGGCGGGCGCGCTCTATCACTCGGCGCAGGAATCCGTGCTGGTTCCGGCCTTCTCCGCCGGCAAGGTGGTGGAGACCACCGGCGCCGGCGACGCCTTCAATGGCGGTT
>JAEUKU010000276.1 GCA_016794075.1 Rhodospirillaceae bacterium | reverse complement strand
AGAGACCCTTCCCGAGGGAAGAAACCACGCCACCGGTGATAAAAATGAATCGTGACATGGGCCGACTTTATGGAACGAGTCGGGCGGCCCCAGCAAGCAAACAATCGCCTGCCGGTTGACCCGGAACGGATTGACGCAGGTCGCGCGCGGGGGGAGGTTTATTGCCCCGCCGGGACGGTTGGAGTCGTGGGCTGAGCCGGCTCGGCTGGTGCTGATTCAACCGGCGCGGCCGGCGCCTCGACGCCCGGCGCGCTTGCCGGAACCAGAGGCCCTTGCTGGGTGGCGTGGCTGCCGATCACGGCCAGCACGAGGCTGGTCACGAAGAACGCCGCCGCCAGGATGCCGGTGGTCCGGCTCAGCAGGTCGGATTTGGCGCGGCCGGACATCATGCCGCCCATGCCGCCGCTGCCGCCGCCGCCAAGACCGCCCAGGCCGCCTTCCTTCTTCTGCAGCAGGATGGCGCCCACCAGGGCGATGGCGATCAGCAGGTGAATGACGAGAATAATAACCATCAGGTGCTTTCCACACGTTCCGGCCTTGCAGGCCCGGATTTCGGCCGGGTTTCTAGCCGCTTTTCCCCGGAATCGCCAGTCGGATTTGATTGCGGGACCGGAATTTCCGCCTAGCGCACGTTCTTACCCCGCCGCGCCGAGTGCGATGCCCCAGAAATCGTCCGCCTTCAGGCTGGCGCCGCCGACCAGGGCCCCGTTGACCTCCGGCACATGCATCAGCGTCGCCGCGTTGGCCGCCTTGACCGAGCCGCCATAGAGCAGCCGCATCTCCGCCCCGTCCTTGAACCAGGCCTTCAGCAGGCTCCGCATATGGGCATGCACGACGGCCACGTCATCGGGCGTCGGGGTTTTTCCCGTGCCGATGGCCCAGACCGGCTCGTAGGCCACCACCAGGCGCCCTGCCTCGGCATCGGCGGGAATCGACCCCTCCAACTGCGCCGAGACGATATCGAGCGTGGCGCCGCGGTCACGCTCCGCCTCCGTCTCGCCGACGCAGACGATGGCGGTCAGGCCGGCATCCAGGGCGGCCTTCGCCTTGGTCGCCACATGTTCGCTGCTCTCGCCGTGGTCGGCGCGGCGCTCCGAATGGCCGAGGATCACGGCGCTGCAGCCGCAATCGGCCAGCATCGGGGCCGCCACGTCGCCGGTATGGGCGCCGGAGGCCTTGGCATGGCAATCCTGGGCCCCGAGGGCGATCCCGGAACCCTGCAACAGCTGCGCCGCCAGGGTCAGGTAGGGCGCCGGCGGGCAAACCAGCAGATCCACCGCGAGGTCGGGCTGCTTGCCCCTGAGGGCGCTCAACCCCGTCAGCAATTCCGTGGTCAGGGCACGGCTGCCGTTCATCTTCCAGTTTCCGGCGATGAGGGGGCGCAGGCGGGACGACGTCATGGGGGAAGGAATCCTGTGTGAAGGGGGCGGCCGCAGGCCGGGCTTGGTAGCACGGCGGGCCCCGGCCGGGCCAGATGGTCGAATCCAGCCGGATCGGGGCGCTGCCCGGGCGCTGGGCGCGGCGCCGGCCGCTCTTGCTGCCATGGGGCCGCATCCCTATGATGCGCGCCGATTTTTCAACCATCGGCGCATCATGCTCAGCACCATTCGCGGCAAGGCCAAATCCTGGATCGTCAAGGTCCTGTTCGGTTTCCTCATCCTCGCTTTTGCCGCCTGGGGCATCGGCGACATCTTCGCCACGCGCAACCTGTCCGATCCGGTGCTCCAGGTCGGCGACCTGCAATACACGCCGCAGGAATTCACCACCGAGCTCCAGCAACGGCTGCGGGGCTTCCAGGACCAGGGGCTCACCATCAACGTGCAGCAATTCGCGGCGCTCGGCGGGATCGAGCAGATCCTCTCCCGCGCCACCAACCGCCTGTTGCTGGAGCACTATGCGAACAAGCTCGGCCTTGCCGTGCCGCAGAACGTCGCCATCGCCGACATCCAGTCCAATCCGGCGTTCCAGGGCGTCGGCGGCAGCTTCGACCGCGACCGCTTCCTCAATGTGCTGCGCCAGAACAACCTGAGCGAGGC
>JAEUKU010000267.1 GCA_016794075.1 Rhodospirillaceae bacterium | reverse complement strand
GCGCTGGTGGCGTTCAACGCGATCATTCCGCTGATGACCGTCGTCAACTTCTCGGTGCAGGAGACCTTCGGCGACAACGTGTTCTTCTGGGCCGGGGTCACCTGGTTCGAGCAGGTGATGACCTCCGAGCGCTTCGGCGATTCGCTGCTGCGGCAGATGCTGTTCACCGGGATCATCCTGGCGATCCAGGTGCCGCTCGGCCTCGTCATCGCGCTGGCCATGCCGCGCAAGGGCTTCTGGGTTTCCGTCTGCCTGGTCCTGATGGCGCTGCCGCTGCTCATTCCCTGGAACGTGGTCGGCGCGATGTGGAACATCTTTGCGCTGCCCGAGATCGGCCTGATGGGCAAGGGGCTGAACGCGCTCGGCTTCGATTTCAACTATACGCGCCAGCCGCTGACCGCCTGGTTCACCGTCGTGCTGATGGACGTCTGGCATTGGACCTCGCTGGTCGTGCTGCTGTGCTATGCCGGCCTGGTCTCGATCCCCAACGACTACTACCAGGCCGCCAAGATCGACGGCGCCAGCGCCTGGGCGGTGTTCCGCTACATCCAGTTGCCGAAGCTGAAGCGGGTGCTGACCATCGCCATCCTGCTCCGCTTCATGGACAGCTTCATGATCTACACCGAGGTCGTGGTGCTGACCGGCGGCGGGCCCGGCAATTCGACCACGTTCCTGTCCATCGATTTGGTGAAGATGGCGCTGGGGCAGTTCGACCTCGGTCCGGCGGCGGCCATGTCGATCATCTATTTCCTGATCATCCTGTTCATGAGCTGGCTGTTCTACACCCTCATGATGCGGAACGAGGCCAAGTGATGCGCAAGCGATCCGTCATTCCCGCGCTCTACATCCTGTTCCTGATGCTGCCGATCTATTGGCTGGTCACCATGTCGTTCAAGACCACCAACGAGATTCTCGGCGGCTTCACGCCCTGGCCGGTCGACTTCACGCTCGACAACTACATCACCATCTTCACCGATTCGACCTGGTACATGGGCTACGTGAACTCGCTGACCTATGTGGTGGCCAACACGATCCTGTCGGTCGCGGTGGCGCTGCCGGCGGCCTATGCCTTCTCGCGCTACCGCTTCCTCGGCGACAAGCACCTGTTCTTCTGGCTCCTGACCAATCGCATGGCGCCGCCGGCGGTGTTCGCGCTGCCCTTCCTGCAACTCTATTCGGCGGTCGGCCTGTTCGACACGCCGTGGGCGGTGGCGCTGGCGCATACCTTGTTCAACGTGCCGCTGGCGGTGTGGATCCTGGAGGGCTTCATCTCCGGCGTCCCGAAGGAGCTGGACGAGACGGCCTATGTCGACGGTTATTCCTTCCCGCGCTTCTTCGTGAAGATATTCATCCCGACCATCGCGGCCGGCATCGGCGTCGCCTGCTTCTTCTGCTTCATGTTCTCCTGGGTCGAGTTGCTGCTGGCCAAGACGCTGACCTCGGTCGCCGCCAAGCCGATCGTGGCAACGATGACCCGCACGGCGAGCACCTCGGGCTATGAGCTCGGATTGCTGGCGGCGGCGGGCACGCTCACCGTGGTGCCGGGCGCCTTCGTCATCTATTTCGTGCGCAACTACATCGCCAAGGGCTTCGCCCTCGGCCGAGTCTAGGGAAGAGAGGCACCATGCAAGGCACCTCGCTCATCGCCTGGATGGCCTGGACCTGGCCGACCGCGGCCTTCTTCGCCTTCATCATCGCCTGCCTGATCGCCATGTCGGTGTGGGAAATCCGTTCGCCGGGCGGCGACCCGCGGCGCGGCATTCTCGGCCTGGAGACGACGCGCGGCGACCGGCTGTTCATCTCGCTGCTGGGCAGCGCCTTCATCTTCCTGGCCTGGCTCGGCCTGTTCGGCACCCCGCTCTGGGGCCCGCTGGCGATCGCCCTGGTCTACGCCTTCGTGATCTTCCGCTGGGCCTGAAGCGCCCGGCGAGCACCTCTCTACCTCCCGACTGCCCAGGCCGGCCTCAGCGCCGGCCTTTTCTTGCCGGGTGATGCCCTTCACAGCGGATAATAGCTGACATTCTCCACCATCTCGCTCGGCAGCGGCGCGCTGTCCTCGCTGCTCAGCTCATAGATCGTGGCGCCGATGATGCCGTCGCCGTCCACGCCGTTGCTGGCGAGCGGCAGGATCACACGCTCGCCGGTGCCGTAGCGGCCCGCATGGATGAAGACGAGGCCCCTGCCGATGACGATGCAGGGATCGCACACCACCCGGCGATGGCGCTCGAAGATGGTGTCGTAGTTCCAGCCGGCGAAGAACTCCGCCATCTTCGCGTTGCGCAGGGACTTGCCGAAGATGAAGTTGATGGTCTCGCCGGACAGCCGGCCGGTGAAGCTGTTCGCCGCCCGGTCGTATTTCCAGGCCCAGACGATCGGCAGGTGCCGGGCGATCGCCGCGGGGTCGATATCGTTCCAGGCCGGCATCAGGCGGTCGCCGCGGACGTCGCGCCAGTGCGCGACGATCTCGCGCAAGGCGGGGGCGTGGAGGGCGGCGAGGACCAGGGAAACGGTATCGGGCTGCAGCGTCATCCTTGCCTGCTCGACCGCTCCCCCGCGGTCATTCCGGCGGCAGGGGAATGGGCGGCCGCGTCCGGATTTGCGAGTAATCGTCTATCCCCAGGCTATGCGTGACACGCCTGCCATCGGCGGTCAACGGCAGCACGGCCCACTCGAAGCGATAGGAGCTGCGCCCGTCCCATTCCACGGTCGACAGGCCGAAAAGCGGCCGCCGCGTCGCATGGACATGCCCGTAGAGCGCGAGGTTCAGCGCGATGACGTCGTCCGGCCAGCCGCTCTCATGCAGCCAGATGCCGGTGAAATCGCGGCGCACGAAGCGCACGATCTCGGTGCCGACCAGCCGGTAGCGCAGGCGGAACGGATCTTCGTGGAACTCGGAGATGGTGAGATACGGCAGGAACGGCCGCAGCGCGAAGGGGTCGACCGCATCCTTGGCCATCAGGTCGCCGTCGCCCCGCTGCTTGTCCCAGAAGGCGAGCACGCCCTGGATCACCGCCGAGCTCAGCTCGTGGCGCTCCAGGTAGCGGATGTCGCGGCCGATGTCGGGCGGTTCCTGGTCCATGCGGTCCGGTCGGGAGAAGCGCTGCAACGGCACTATACACCCCGAGCTTCGACAAGGGCACGGCCGGCCATCCGGCTCAGCTGGCCCGCCGCGACCGCCTTGCCGGCCGGCGGAAACTGGCATTGCCGAGGCCGGTGCCGATGGTGAGCACGGCCCAGGCATCGATCTTGCGCATGTCGGGCAGGGAGCTCAGCCCCTGGGCCACCGCGTCGTTGTGCAGCACGACCAGCGTGTCGTGCCCGCCGGTCCTGGGCTGGCGCGCCTTCAGCGCCAGCGGCAGGTTGAAGCCCTTGCCCTGCCAGTTGCCGGGCAGGTTCTGCGTGCCGCGCCGGATCGTGCCGTCGGGATTGATGATGCCGGGGCAGCCGACGCCGATGACGGGCGCCAGCTTGCGCCCCGATTTCCGCGCCGCCTTCTCCAGCCGCCGCAGCAGAACGACGAGGCGCTTCACCAGCTGGTCGCGCGTCGGCCGGTCGTCGCGGTGGCGCCAGGCGAGGCTGTGCTCCACCCCGACCTCCGTCGGCGTGCCACCGCGGCCCGCCTTGAAGGCGACGATTCCGCAGCGCAGGTTGGTGCCGCCGATATCGACGGCGAGCATGGAATCGAAGCCCTTCAGGATGCCGGTCGGCACCAGGTGGACGCAGCCCATCAGGCCCGCCTCGTCAGGATGATGCCCGATCGGCGTCAGGTCCACCTTGATGCCGGCGCCGTGCAGCAGGATGGCGGCGCGGCCGATGGCGAGTTCGCCGACCCGGCTGTCGCTCAGGCCGCCGCCGACGACGATGCGCTCCACGCGGCGCCACGGCGCCTGCTTCAGATAGCGCCGGATCACCTCGGCCAGCGCCTGGGCGAATTCCTCGACCGCGCTGTGCACCACCGCTCCGGCGATCGGCGCCCCTTCGGCCAGGATCCTGTCCAGGTGCTTCTTCTTGGTGCGCGGGGTCGGGATGGAGTCTTCGCCCTCCATCTGGCCGCCCTTGGCGACCCGCGCCAGCGCCTGCAGGCGTTTGCGGAAGGCGCGCCCGCTGGCCTGGTCGCCGATGAAGCCGTAGCGCCCCTTGACCTCGAGGTTGTAGCTGGTGAGCGCGATCGCCGGCAGGTTCCACTGCCCGTGCAGGCCGTCGGCGGATTCGCCGCGCGGCGCCTGCCGCGGTCGGCGCGGTCTCTTGGCCTTTTTCATGGAATGTCCGATCGGCGCGTGGGTGCCAGAGCGAAACCCGGTCTCGCCCCGGCAGTTCCAGGGCCCGCGTTCGTGCGGCGTGGGCTGGAGGAAATGGCGTGCCCGGCGGGGATCGAACCCGCGACCCTCTGATTAAAAGTCAGATGCTCTACCGCTGAGCTACGGGCACGCAGGCGCAGCCGCTGTGATTGGGAACGGGCCGCGCAAGCCGGCAAGGGCTTCCCAAAATCCGGCCCAAAAAGCAAGCGCAAAACCCGGCCAAGCGGCCGGTCGGGGCTGAAAATGCCTAGATTTCCGATGACTTACGGGGCGGCCTGTGGGCCCAGCGGCAGCGGCGCCAGGGGTTGGGGCCTCGGCGCGGGGCTGACCTGGGAAACGGGCATGGCCGGCGGCGCGGGCTGCTCCGGGGCCTTGGCGGCCGGCCGGGCGGCGATTGGCTGCTGGCAGGCGATGACGGCATTTTCCGCCCGGTGCCAGTTGTCGCGCGCCACGTCGGGGAACATTCCGCTGGTGGTGCGGTCCGGCCAATAGAGATCGCCGTTGTAGAAGCTGACGATCGAGCCGGTCGACCAGTCGGGCTCCACCGTCATGAAAGCCAGCAGGTCGCCGCGCGGCGAGGTCACGGAAATCTCGTGAATTCCGCGGTAGGAGACCAGCTTCGGTCGGGGATCGCGCATCTGGCGGCCGAGCTCGGCGGTCACGCAGGGGGCGAGGGCGGCCGGCGCCACCGCCGACTTCATGACGATGTCCGGCTGCGCCACCAGGGAGGTGGGCGTGCAGCCGCCCAAGGCGGCGGCCAGGCCGGCCAGGAACCCGGCAAGAAGTGCGTAGCGGTGCTTCATGACCGGAAAGGAAAGCAATCGCTGTGCCAGTGAACCCTCCCGCAGTCGGTCAATGCGGGCAAACTGTGACTTGTTTCACATTTCCCGGTCGTTAATCCTTGTCGCGCCACACTGTCTCTGGTTAATCAGGCCGCACGCGCCGCGCTGCGCGAAGGAACGAGGAAACACGGACCATGTGTCGCTGGCTCACCTATTGCGGCGAACCGATCTATCTCGACAAGGTGCTGTTTGAGCCGAAGAACTCGCTCATCAGCCAGAGCCTGCGGGCGCGGCACAGCCATGTCACCACCAATGGCGATGGCTTCGGCATCGGCTGGTACGGCGAGCGGCCGCAGCCTGGCGTCTACCGCGACATCTTGCCGGCCTGGAACGACCAGAACCTGAAAAGCCTGGCGCACCAGATCCGCTCCGGTCTGTTCCTGGCGCATGTGCGCGCCTCCACCGGCACGGCGACCTCGCGCGCCAATTGCCATCCCTTCGCCCACGGCAAGTGGCTGTTCATGCACAACGGGCAGGTCGGCGGCTATGAGCGCATCCGCCGCAGGCTCGAGGCGATGATCGACGACAAGTACTACTGCGCCCGCGTCGGCACCACCGACAGCGAGCTCATCTTCTATTTGCTGTTCAGCGAGGGCCTGGAGCAGGACCCCATGCGGGCGTTGACGCGGAGCGTCGGCAAGATAGAGCAGCTGGCGCAGGCGGAAGGAATCAACGAGCCGTTCAAGTTCACCGCCGTGCTCTCCGACGGCGAGACGATCTATGCCATCCGCCATTCCAGCAGCGACGTGCCGCCGACGCTCTATCACGTGCGCCGCGGCGACCATGTGATGGTGGTGTCGGAGCCGCTCGACGACGACAACGACGAAAGCTGCTTCGCCTGGCGCGAAGTGCCGCCGAGCCAGATGCTGGTGATCGAGAAATCCGGCAAGCTCGACATGGTGCCGTTCCTGGCCGCGGCGTAGGGCGCGACACTTCCGCATTTCTCAGAAGGCCTGCGGCGCATTGACCGGCGGCGCGCGGCGCAATTGCGCGCATCCGCTGCAGCGACCACATGACAGCCTTGCTCCTGCATTCGCCACGAGGCTGCCATGGAACAGAGCTACGCGACTCCCTGCTCGTGCCGTCGGCGCAACCAAGCCGCCGCCACGCCCTCGGCCTGCTCGCCGGCCTTCCGGTCGCGCTGGCCGGCCTGGCCTTGACTGGCTGCAGCAACATGAAGATGGAGCCAAAGCGGAAGCCGGCCAAGAGCACCATCACCGGCCGCGGCGGCGGGCCGGGCGGCGGCATACGCTAGGCGATGGTCGGCGGCAGCCTGCCATAGGCACCGAGGCACCAGAGCTCGGTCAGCAGATCGGCGACGGCTTCCTCGTCCCTGGCCAGGTGCTTCAGCGCGGGGTCGCGCCGCAGGTAGAGCTGCGTCAGGAACTCGTCGATCATGCCGCCGAGGGCATAGGCGGTCGGCAGCAGTGATTCCGCGCTGGCCGCTTTCGCGGATCGGCCGGCGCGGTGGCGGGCGATGGCGCCGGCCATGCGCCGGTTCCAGGCCTGGTTCAGCTCCTGGAAGGCGCGGCCGAAGGCGGCGTCCTCGCGCCCCAGGCGGATGAGGCAGCGCATCAATCCGGCATTTGCACGGAAGGCGCGGGTATAGGCGAGGGTGGCGCTACGCACCCGCGCGCGCGATCCGGTGGCGCCGTCGCGGGCATTGGCTAGCTCGTCGCGCAGAAAGCGCGCGAAGTCGCCGACCAGCGCCTCGACCGCCGCGCGCTGGTCGGGGAAATAGCGATAGAAGGTGCCATGCGCGAGGTCCGCCGCGGCGACGATGTCGGCGACGCGCAGTTCGGCCGGCTCGGCGCCGTCCGCCAGCAATTGCGCGATGGCGGCCAGGATGCGCAGGCGGGTCCGTTCCACCTTGCGCAGCGCCGGCGCGGCGGCGGCGTCGAGCAGCGCCGCGGCGAAGCCGCGCGGTGAGCGGGCAGCGGGCTTGCGTTCGGTCCTATCGGCGGCGAGTCGGGATTTCATGCCTCAGATTGACACGATCGGGCCATGGCAGTAAATGACAATGATATCATTTTCATTTATCTCGCCGAGGGCGCGTGGATGCGGGTGGGCGGATGCTGATCGACCGGGCCGAATTCGTCGACCTCGCCGGCCTCGCCGCGCATCGCCAGCGGCTGTGGGAGGAGCAGCGCGATTATGTCGCCGGGCGTTCCGCGTTGCACCGCCGCGCCTGGAACGGAAAAAAGCCGCCGGAGAAGCTGGAGGCCCTGGCCGAGTTGCCGCTGATCGACAAGGAGATGCTGCGCGAGAGCCAGCGCCTGCATCCGCCCTTCGGCGACTACCTGGCGGCGGATGAGGCGGCGATCGCGCGGGTGCATCGCACCTCCGGCACCACCGGCACGGCGATGAACCTGGCTCTGTCGGCGCGGGACGCCGCGGAGACGGCCATCGTCGGCGGCCGGGCGCAGGCGGCGAGCGGCCTCGGCCCCGGCCATCGCGTTGTCCACTGTCTCAATTACCGGCTGTGGATGGGTGGTTTCACCGATCACACGACGCTGGAGGCGACTGGCGCCGCGGTGGTGCCGTTCGGCGTCGGCGACACGCAATTGCTGATCCGCACCATCCGCGAGCTCGGCATCACCGCGATCTCCTGCACGCCCTCCTACCCAGCGGTGCTGGAGCAGACCATCGCGGCGCATTTCCCCAGCCTCAAGCCGCGCGACCTCGGGCTGAAGCTCGGCCTGTTCGGCGGCGAGGCCGGGTTGGACAACCCCGAGTTCCGCCGCCGGCTGGAGGAGACCTGGGGCTTCCAGGCGCG